>LIBD01000015.1 GCA_001437855.1 Actinobacteria bacterium BACL4 MAG-120820-bin23
CCAAAGCGTCGTCGTCGTAAGAAAGCTTCAAAGTAAGTTATTAACTAAAAAACCCCGCCAATCAAATGGCGGGGTTTTTTATTGTCTAAAAACTCATTTCTTTCTCGATAGGCTTTACCCATAATGCGCAGCGGTCTTGACCTATCCCATATCGATAAATCTGTCCGAGCCCAAGATGACCTATTTCGGTTTATGAATGGCAGTTGGCTGAAAGAATCTGTTATCCCAGCCGACCGGGCTAGTGATGGCGCCTTTTACCGATTGTATGAACAGGCAGAAAAACAGGTTCGGCAAATCATTTTAGATCAAGCAAAAGATCAGCCAGCGGCAGGTAGTAATGCCCAAAAAATAGGTGATTTATATAGCTGTTTTATGGCTGAAGAACGCATTGAACAGTTAGGTATCTCGCCCATAAAGGCGGATTTAGAACTGGCGCAAAAATTTAATTCTAAAAATGAGTTTATAAAACTCTTAGCTCAGCAGGAGGCAAAAGGTTTAGGTGGGCTATTTTATTTATTTGTTTCAACAGATCATAAGGATTCAACTAAGAACATTATTTACTTAGGGCAAAGTGGCCTATCCCTGCCAGATGAGGCCTACTACCGGGAGGCGGAGTATGAGCCAATCCGGCAGGCCTTCCTATTGCATATTGAAAAGATGTTTGAGCTAGCCAAGCTACCAAACTCAAAACAATCTGCTGAACTTATCCTTAAGTTAGAGACTCAAATTGCAGGTAATCATTGGGATCAGGTCAAGGATCGAGATGCCACCCTGACCTATAACAAAAATACCTTTGATCAGCTAGTGAAGATGTGCCCTGAGTTTGAGTGGCAAAGTTGGATTGAAGATAGCCAGACACCACAAGAGGTACTAGCGCAGGTAATCATTCGCCAGCCATCCTTCTTTGCCGGCCTATCTAACTTATTGGGCAATTTTGAGTTAGAAAAGTGGCGAGCTTGGCTTACCTGGCAGATTCTCTCCTCAAGTGCTCCTTATTTAAATAAGGAGCTAGTCAATGAGAACTTTAATTTCTATGGCACCACCCTCTCTGGAACTCCAATGCTAAAAGATAGGTGGAAGCGAGCAGTTGGCTTAGTTGAAGGCTCACTTGGTGAGGCGGTTGGCCAGATCTATGTCCAGCGCCATTTTGGTCAAAAAGCTAAGGAGCGGATGGTGGATTTGGTGGCAAATCTAATTCAGGCCTACCGAGAGGATATTGCCGCCCTCACCTGGATGGGCGATGATACTAAGAAAAAGGCCTTTATTAAGTTGGATAAATTCACTCCAAAAATTGGCTACCCAGATAAGTGGCGCGATTACAGCAAATTAACTATTACCCCAGATGATCTAATTGGCAATCTAGCTCGGATCTCTAAATTTGCTAGTGAGTATGAATTTAACAAGATTGGCAAAGCTGTCGATCGAGCTGAGTGGTATATGACCCCGCAAACTGTTAATGCCTACTACAACCCAGGGATGAATGAGATTGTATTTCCAGCTGCAATTTTGCAGCCACCATTTTTTGATGTGCTAGCCGATGATGATGCCGCTAATTATGGTGGCATTGGCGCAGTGATTGGCCATGAGATTGGCCATGGCTTTGATGATCAAGGCTCTAAATATGATGGCGATGGAAATTTAGAGAATTGGTGGAGCCAGGCAGATCGAATTGAGTTTGAGAAATTAACTAATAAATTAATCACTCAGTATGACCAGCTCTCACCAAGTGATGCCCCAGATATAACGGTCAATGGGGCGCTGACAATTGGTGAAAATATTGGCGATCTTGGCGGCTTAACTATTGCCTATAAGGCTTATCAAATATCCCTTGCTGGAAAGCAACCTCCAGTAATTGATGGCTTTACCGGTGATCAAAGATTTTTCTTAGGTTGGGCCCAATCTTGGCGAGGAAAGTATCGCGCTGAGGAGGTAAGAAGAAGGATTGCCACCGATCCTCACTCCCCGGATGAGTTTAGATGTAATCAGGTGGTTTCAAATTTAACTGAGTTTTATGAGGCCTTTGGCGTGAGTGAAACTGATAAACACTTTATGCCCCCAGCTGATCGGGTTCGAATCTGGTGAGTCAAGGATTTAGCTTCAAGGTTGAACGCCAACTTCCCAATAGATTAGGTAGAACTGGGGTAATAACTACCCCACATGGCGAAATTAAAACGCCAGCCTTTATCCCAGTGGGCACAAAAGCAACCTTAAAATCAGTACTTCCTGAATCATTAACTGAGCTTGGCGCGCAAGCGCTCTTAGCAAATGCCTACCATCTCTACCTACAACCTGGCGCTGATGTGGTGGATGAGGCTGGCGGAGTGGCAAAATTTATGAATTGGCCAGGGCCCACCTTTACCGACTCTGGCGGTTTTCAAGTTTTATCCCTGGGTGTGGGATTTAAAAAAGTAATCGCCATGGATGAGAACACCTTTGAATCCGATGAGGTAATTGCCGATGATAAGCAGCGGCTGGCCCATGTTGATGATGATGGGGTGAGCTTTAAATCTCACTTAGATGGCTCCATGCACCGCTTCACCCCAGAGGTCTCTATGCAGGTGCAACATCAATTGGGCGCAGATATTATTTTTGGCTTTGATGAGTGCACCACCTTGCACAACACTCGAAGTTATCAAGAAAAATCTTTAGAGCGAACCAGGTTATGGGCGATTAGATGTTTGCAAGAACATGAAAGATTAACCCAGGAGCGAAACGGAAAACCATATCAAGCACTCTTTGGTGTTTTGCAGGGAGCTCAATATGAGGATTTACGTCGTAAGGCAGCAAGGGATTTGTCGCAAATGAATGTGGCCGGTAGATCATTTGATGGCTTTGGGATTGGTGGGGCGCTAGATAAGCAAAGCTTGGGTGAGATTTTAAGATGGGTAAATGAGGAGCTACCAATAGATAAACCAAGACACTTTTTAGGAATAGGTGAGCCAGATGATTTATTTATTGGCGTAGAAAATGGCGCCGATACCTTTGATTGTGTTGCACCCTCTAGACAGGCAAGAACTAGCTCAGTTTTTACTAAAGATGGTCGAGTAAATATCTCAAATGCCCCACATAAAAAAGAGTTCTTCCCAATTGAAAAAGATTGCAGCTGCTATACCTGCAAGAATTACACCAGAGCTTATTTATGCCATTTATTTAGAGCCAAGGAGATGGTGGCAGCTACCTTAGCCACTATCCACAACCAGCACTTCATAGTTGGCCTTGTGGAAAAGATGAGAAAAAGTATTGAAAATGGGAGTTTTTTTGAGTTTAAGCAAGAGTTTATGCTTCGCTACTATGCAAAGGCATAATGGGGGTAGATTAGCGATATGGAGCAAGCAAGAAATCCGCTACGGATAGGTATTTTAGGTGCAGCTAGAATTGCACCAAGTGCCATCATCTATCCAGCACATGCCACCGGACATCAATTACTGGCTGTTGCTTCTAGAGATAAATCCCGGGCTGAGGAGTTTGCTAAGCAGTATCAGGTAGCAAAAACCTATACCTCATACCAAGATTTAATTGATGACCCCGAAATCGATGTGGTTTATAACGCACTTCATAATGGCGCACATGGACCTTGGAATCTAAGAGCGTTAGCTGCCGGCAAACATGTCTTAAGTGAAAAACCTGCGGTAAGTAATGCTGCAGAGGCAAAAGAGGTCTTAGCTGCGGTAAATAAATCTGGCAAGGTATTTATGGAGGGCTTTCACTACTACTACCACCCAGTTTTCCAACGAGCATTAGCAATTATTAAATCTGGTGAGATTGGTGAGGTAATTAAGGTTGAATCATCACTATTAATTCCAATGCCAGATCCAACAGATTTAAGGTTGCAATTTGATTTAGCCGGGGGTGCAACCATGGATGTTGGTTGCTACGCCCTTCATAGCCAGCGAATGATTAGTCAATTAGTTGCAAATGGTGAGCCAAGTATTATTAAAACCGAATCAAATGCTGCCGATGGCAAAATTGATACTAAGTTATATATGCAGCTGCAGTATCCAAATGGAGTTTCAGCACTGGCAAAGGGTGATTTTGAAGCCAAGGTCATGGAGGCACCACTGACTGTTACTGGTAGTAAGGGAAGTGTTCACCTACCTAATTTTGTGGTCTCTGGTTGGGATCCAAGAGTTATTGTGGAGGCCGGTGGTAGTAAACGTGTTGAGCATATGCCATCAATATCTACCTACACCTATCAATTACTTGCCTTTGCTGATGCAATCGATCTGGGTAAGAGTGTGAAGAGTGATGCTAAGGATGCACTGGCTCAGGCGATTTTGATAGATGCTGCCTACACCAGCTCAAATCTGCCGCTTAGGCCTACATTTAAGATCGCATAGGTAGGTTTAAACTGACCAAAAGCACCCTTCGCTAGGGTTTAAAATTGGATTATGTCAGTTCCAAAGGTCATTTTGTATTACACCTTTACGCCTTTAACTGATCCAGCGGCCATTAAAGCCTGGCAAAAAAATCTATGCCAATCACTTAATTTAACCGGGCGAATAATTATCTCCCCACATGGCATCAATGGCACATTAGGTGGCGATATGAATGAGCTAAAGAAATATATTCGCCAAACTAGAAGCTATGAAGGTTTTAAAAAGATGAAATTTAAGTGGTCTGAAGGAACTGGTAATGATTTTCCTAAATTAAGTGTCAAAGTCAGAGCAGAGCTAGTTGCTTTTGGATATCCAACTGAAATTAAGGTGGATAAAAATGGCATAGTGGGTGGTGGCAAGCATCTAAAACCACATCAAGTTGAAGAGTTGGTAAAACACCGCGGTGATGATGTTGTGTTTTTTGATGGTCGCAATGCATATGAGGCAAGAGTTGGTAAATTTAAAAATGCGGTAGTGCCAGAGGTTGAAACTACTAGAGATTTTGTAACTGAAATTGAAAGTGGAAAGTATGATCATCTAAAAGAAAAACCAGTAATTACCTACTGCACAGGTGGAATTAGATGTGAAGTTTTATCCTCAGTCATGAAAACTCGAGGGTTTAAAGAGGTTTATCAAATTGATGGTGGAATTGTTACCTATGGCAAAGAGTTTGGCGATGACGGGTTGTGGGAGGGATCTTTATATACCTTTGATAATCGTATGTCGATTGAGTTTAGTGATAAATTTAAATCAATTGCAAAATGTGAAAAGTGTGACAAGGAAGCTTATCGTTTTTATGATTGCCCAAAGCCACCTTGCAATTCACTAAATCTATTGTGTGCAAATTGTGCTGAAAAAATGAATGATGAGATTTGTACTCACCGGCAACGAAAGTACTCGAAAGCTGAGCTAATCGGCTAACAGTTGTTTTGCGTGATCTTTCGGGTGATTTATGTAGCTTTTAAGCCATTTTCTAACATCATAAGCACCTGACTCTGTATGAACGCCAGCATTAGCTAACTGTTCAACAGTTAGGCGATTGATAATCTCAAGGGAAGCTGCTCTAGATGCTTTAAATAGCGCTAGTGAATTCTCTATTGGCAGTTGGGTATAGCCAAGTGTTGGATTTTGAGCCCAGATGTTTTCATCATAACCTTGAATAACACTGCCAGGTTCGGCGATTAATCGCTTAAGTCGAGCACATGATTGCGCTTCACTATCTGCCAAGTGATGGATTACCTGCCTAGCATTCCAACCATCTTGCTTTGCCTTATCTAAATCAGCTGGCGCTAGCTTTTCAAAGGCGGTTAGAAATGTATTAGTTGCCTCTTCATAATCTTTAGCAATTTGAGCGATCTCGTTATTTTCCATCTATTTATCCTACTACCGTCTAAAAAATGATCGTAATGCTCGAAAAATCCCCTGCCAAATCTTGGTTGATTGCTTTACTGGCGAAATTCCAATTACCGCCGTTGAACTAGGTTCCCCTGGAGTACTAACGCTATAAAGGGCTGGTGAGCTCTCATCTAGTGAGTTAGCAATGACCTTCATTTGCGAGACGATGGAAATGCATCTAACAAATTGAGTTCTAGGAAGATCGTCTGCTTTAGCGATTAACTCCTCGGTGAGATTATCAGCTGCCAGCCGAAGATCTCTGGCAATATTATCAATCTGTGAATCTCGATTTTCAGATTCTAATAACTCTAGCTTTTCAGTAATGGCACTACTTGTGGCTGAGAGTGCGTAAGCGATCTGCCTATCAACCGTATTTTTTCTATTTTTATCTAAGGTTGAATCAAATAATGTTCTAGCCATAGATCTAATTTGCACCACCATATGTTCAATAGCGACCCCTTGGATATATAAGGATTCAGCCTCATCTACTTCAGCAAGTGGTGACCATCTGGCATATCTTTTTGCCTCGATCGCTTGTGATCTTAAGGTTGGAATCTCCTCAACTAACAACCTTGCTTTTGCCAACCATGCACCAGATTGTTTTTGGGTTAATCCAGCTGCTACCCCCTCTGCCATCTCACTTATTAATTCCGCTCCTCTGGTGCCAAGCCGTGATATTTGATTAACTGTTCGGCCAGCTGGGGTATTGGGGTGAGAAAAATAAGAAAAAATAATTCCAACTGCCGCGCCAATTAAAGTTGAAGCGACCCTATGCTCAGCAGTTGAGCCACTAATTCCAGGGCCAATCACAATTAATGCCGTAACTGGCACGTTTACCGCCGCCACCTCGCCAAGTCGAAGTCCTCTTACTGCTACCAAGCAAAGCAGTACTGTCATACCAATTGCTATTACGCCAAAGCCAAAGTAGTAAACAGTTAATAAGGCCACACCTGCACCAATTGATGTTCCTACAATCAGTCCTAAGCCTTCCCGAATGGATTTATATAGTGAGATTCGAATACTCAGGGCGCACATAATCGCTGCCACCACACCACCTTCATAGACCAAAGCATCACCAATTACCCAAGCTGCGGCTGAGGCGATTGCGGCAACCGTTATCTGCCGCACCCAGTTTCTACGATTAGTAAATAATTTAATTAACCAATTAAAAAATCGTTTCATGATCTAAATTTTATCTTTTTAGCATGCATTAACACTTTAAGTCTGGCAACTGCGCTTTTTCCCATGCCAGGTAAGTCCTCTAACTCAGATAGGGATATTTTTCGCAAGTCTGAAACTTTGTAAAGTTTGGCATCAACTAGCGCACGTCTTGCTGGGGCTGCGATCTTATACTCGCGCCACTCTCGATCTAAGCTTTCATATCGATCTAACTCTGTTTGGCTAATATTGAGATTTTCACTTGATTTAGCACCTGATTTAGCCATAGGTAAATCTTACAACTTTACTTGCGTTTCTTTTTGACCATTATCTGCACCATACGCTGCGTCATCAATTTACGCACTAAAGTCTTTGGCAGTGGTGTTTGAAAATGGAGGGCACTCTTAGTTTGCTTGTATTTAACTAAATCTGTCCGAAGAGCTGCTAGCACTGATCCGCTAAATGGATAGAAGGAGCAGCCATTTTTTCTAGCTGCAATTCCACAAACTACATCTTTATCTAATTTAAATGCTGGAATTCCATATGCAATTCCTTGTTTTAGGGTTGGTTCAATTTCAAGAATCAATTGGCGCATAAGCTTTAGATTACTTTTATTCGGCTCACTTTGATTGGCGATATATGAATCAACTTCACGCTTACTCATTTACTTTCGCCTCCAATGCTTTTATACATAGGCTGATACATCAGTCCTGGGATAGATCTACTTGGCAACAAGGAGTCTGCTGCGACAAATCCTAACTTTAAATAAACAGCAATTGCAGTTTTATTATCTGGCCACACCCCGAGTCCTATTTTTTGCCAGCCATTTTTTCGACATAGCTCATAAACCCACTGCGCCATTAACTTTGATACTCCTTGGCCACGATGGGTTGGTGTAATCCACCAGCCAGATAGCCAGCAATCACTATTTCGATCCTTATCTGCCCGGTCAACCGCTAATAGGCCAATATCAACTCCATCAATAGAAACTAGACACCAACTACTTGCCTTTAATACTTGTTGCCAATAATTATCTGGGCGCTCCTTTAATACTTCATACTTTGCACCAAATGAGTTAGGTGAATCCTTAAGTGCTGACAATCTAAGTTCGCGTACTCTTTTAAAATCCTCTGGTTCAGCTTGGCATATCTGTATTTTCATTTACGGCCTACCTGCAGGAGTTGTAAACAAGTGCTCTACTTTTTTAATTGATTTCACCATATAAGAATAAGCCATTTTTAGGTTAGGATCACTCTGTGAACATATCAATTCGCCCGATAGTAGAATCTGATTATGTAAGATGGCTGGAGTTATTTAAGCAATATATTGAATTTTATAAATCACATTTGAGCGATGAACAGTATGAGTTAACTTGGCAGAGGATAAATTCAGATTTCAATATGCATGGCTTATTGGCTGAAGTAGATGGCCAGATAATCGGCCTAGCTCACTACATATTCCGTCCTGATACATGGGAGGTTGCAGATTTTTGTTATCTAGAGGATTTATATGTTGATCCAAAAGTAAGAGGAGTTGGTGTAGGTGGGGCTTTGATTAAGGCAGTTGAACAGATCGCTATTGAAAAAGGCTCAAAGCGGCTTTATTGGACCACCGCTGAAGATAATGAGGTTGCTCGAAAGCTATATGACAAATTAGCGGTCGTAGATAAGGTCATGTATAAAATCTATCTAAATCAGTAAGAAATTTAGGCTCAGAATTAGGTGTTATTCTTACTCCCCTGACACTGTAGTCATAAGTTAAATTAAAATTTGTTTTTCTAGATAGAGGATAATAAATATGAACTCCGCTCAATTAGCTCAAATGAAATCAGGTAAAGGATTTATTGCTGCCCTAGATCAAAGTGGTGGCTCAACCCCTAAAGCACTATCTCTTTATGGCATTGAACCAAATACCTATTCAGGTGAGGCCGCGATGTTTGATTTGGTGCATAAAATGAGATCTCGAATTATTAAATCTCCTTCATTTACCTCAGAGCGTGTAATTGGCGTAATTTTATTTGAGATGACTATGGATCGACAGATTGATGGTTTAGGCAGTGCTGAGTTCTTATGGCAAAAGAAAAATATTGTGCCATTTTTAAAGGTGGATAATGGTTTGGCAGATGAGGTAGATGGCGCTCAAATTATGAAGCCAATCCCAGAGTTAGATGCTCGATTAACTAGTGCAATCTCTCATGGTGTATTTGGTACCAAGATGAGATCAGTTATTAAGCAGGCAAATGCTGTTGGTGTTAAGGCGGTAGTTGAACAACAATTTGAAATTGGTAAGCAGATTTGTGCTAAAGGCTTAGTGCCTATCATTGAGCCAGAGGTTGATATTAACTGTCCAGATAAGGCAGCAGCTGAAGATTTACTACTTGCTGAGCTTGTTAAGCAGTTAGATAAATTAGGTGATAACCAAAATGTAATGCTTAAATTAACACTGCCAGAAAAGGCAGGTTTATACACACCCCTTACAAATCATCCACGCGTAGTAAGAGTTGTGGCACTTTCTGGTGGCTATAGCCGTGATCATGCCAATGAGGTACTAGCAAAAAACCCAAATGTAATTGCTAGCTTTTCTAGAGCACTCTCTGAAGGTTTAACCGCTCAGCAAACCGATAGCGAGTTTGATGCCATGATAGATAAAACAATTCAAGCAATCTATGAGGCCTCAATTAAATAAGTAATTACCTCTACTCATCATGTTTTTTGCTTGGAGCAGTAATACGTCCTGCGTGAGCATGAGCAGTTGGGTCCTGCTTAGATTTAATTAAGCTGGCAATTGTTGATACTAAGAGTATTAGGCCAATTACTGCCAAGCTAAACAAGGTAGGAATCTTTGGCACCTCACTCCAAACCTCATGCAGGTAGATGGAGATCAGTTTTAAGCCGATAAACATCAAGATGATTGAAAGGCCTAGGGATAGGTAAATTAACTTATCTAATAGCCCTTTCAGAAGGAAATAAAGCGCCCTAAGACCTAAGAGTGCAAAGGCGTTTGCGGTAAAGACTAAGAATGGCTCTTGAGTAACACCAAAGGTTGCTGGGATTGAATCTAATGCAAATAGTAAATCGGTTGATGCAATCGCGATAAAAACTAAAAACATTGGGGTAGCGACTTTTTTGCCATCCACCTTTGTGAAAGCTTTAGAGCCATCAAACTCTTTAGTTATCGTCATTCGCTTTGAAATAGCTTTTACTAAGATGTTATCTTCAGGTGTTGGATCTTCATCCCAATGCTTAAATAAGCCAAAGCCAGTCCAGATCAATATCGCTCCGAATATTACAAATGTAAAGCTAAATGCTGCCAGCGCTGCAGCTCCTACTGCAATAAATATTGCTCTAAGAACTAGAGCTAATAAGACGCCAATCATCAATACTTTTTGGTGATAAATCGAGGGAACTTTGAATTGCGTTAAAATAATAATAAATACAAATAAATTATCAACTGAGAGTGATTTCTCTACTAAATACGCTGTGAAGTACTCAGTACCGTACTGGGGACCGGCACTTTGCCAAACCCATAAACCAAAAGCTATGGCCAGGGCAATATAGAAGATCGACCAGCCAGCCGCCTCTTTAAACTTCACATCATGTGGTTTGCGACTAACAGTTACCAAATCTAGCAATATCAGCACAAGTATTGCGGCAATAACAATTAGCCAGGTAGTAAGAGAGACATTCATATTTTGCACCTATTCGTTAATGGGAGGTATGTGCCAAGGTCTTCCTCAACCACTAAGTGGTCGCAACTCCGGGATATCACTATCCGTATTGACGAAGGTGCTTTTGGGAGGTACTCCCCTTAACCTGCCAAATATTAGGCAAAATGATTGGCATGAGCAAATCTATGGATTACTTGCGATTCTTAAGCATTTCTTAAACAATTTTAAGCAACAGGATTTACGGTTTTTTACTTACTAATTTAAATAGTAAAACACTAAACACTGCACTAACTAAGGATGCAATAATCACCGCAAAGATTGCTAAATCCTGAGTAGCCGGATCAGAAAAAGCTAGGTTTGCAATAAATATTGCCACCGTAAATCCAATACCGGCAGCACTACCAGTAGCTAATATGTCAACATTTTTAGCCCCTTGCGGGTACTGACCTAGATTTATTTTCCGAGCAATAAAAACAGAGGCTAAGACGCCAATCGGCTTTCCAATAACCAAGCCGGCAAAAATACCCCAAGCGATCGGTGAATTAATGGCATCATTAATTGAATCACTGGTAATTACGACACCAGTATTTGCAAAAGCAAAAAGTGGCACAATTATAAAGCTGCTCCACGGATGAATCCTTTCTTCCAGCCACTCAATT
Source organism: Actinobacteria bacterium BACL4 MAG-120820-bin23 (assembly GCA_001437855.1). Taxonomy (GTDB): domain Bacteria; phylum Actinomycetota; class Actinomycetes; order Nanopelagicales; family Nanopelagicaceae; genus Nanopelagicus. The sequence goes on from LIBD01000015.1 coordinate 11,256, forward strand.
ACCGATACTTGATTATCATCACCATCATGTAGTTTTGAGTTTTCTTTTAGAATATTTGGCGTCATTAATCCCAAAATAACCCCAGCTAATGTTGGATGCACACCGCTTTTATACATGCAATACCAAAGAGCTATACCAAACAAAATATAAACATAGGTTGACCTAACGCCAAATTTATTTAATAGATAAATTGCAGCAACAGTTATGGCAGCTAAAAAGCTCCAGGAGGTGCTGACACCGGCTGAATAAACCAAGGCAATAATCAATATTGCGCCAATATCATCAATTACCGCAAGGGCAAGTAAGAAAGATCGAAGTGAGGCTACAGCGCTAGTGCCAACTAATGCCAATAAACCAACCGCAAGTGCAATATCAGTTGCAACGGGTACTCCCCAACCATTTGCATCCACATCTCCGGCAATGATTAAGTAAATTCCAGCCGGCAGTGCCATACCGCCAATTGCCGCAATAAATGGTGTTACTGCGTTTTTAAAAGAAGATAGATGACCTGAGGTTAGCTCGCGCTTAATCTCTAGACCTACCACAAAGAAAAAAAGTGTCATTAAAACATAATTAATTGTCTTTAAAATAGTTAGATTTAAAAGTGATACCCCAATAGAGATATTAAAATCCCACTCAAGTACGGTGAAGTAATTTTCAGATAATGGTGAGTTGGCAACAATTAGTCCTAGTAGCGAGGCTAAGAGGATTAAAATTCCGCTGGCAGATTCCCTATGTAGAAAATCTCGTAGCGGCCTGATCACACGATTCATATTCAAAAGGTATCACTTTGTTTAGAAATTTTGCGTTGAATTAAGGTAACTTGTAGTAATTTTCTTGAAGAAACTTGCATATTTCATCGTATTGGAAATTTCGAACTTTTTTATTCGTATTAAAATTTACTATTTACCTTCGGTGAAATAACTTACTAAATAATCCTGGCTTTTTAGGATCATTCTCATGTCCTTGGCAGCGTTGGCTATTCGGTACGCCCTCTAGCGCTTCTTCAATATGATCCCCGCAACCACTCCAGGTTGGTTTGCCACATTTTTTACAATTTACTCTGCTACACATAATCGGGCCTATCCTAACATTTAAATAAGTAAGATTTTCGCCAAAACAATCTCGAGTAAAATTTAAAAAGTATCGCCCTATAAGCCGAATGCAACATCATTATGCCTATACAGACACTTAATTCTAAAAATAGCCCTCAATATTGCTGCTATAAAGTTGTAAACCTTCTTAAATATCAGAAAGCCTATACTGATCTCAGCCTGCTAGTAGCTTTATTGGTGACTCATCCAATCTGCATTATCTCTATACTTTGTAAATGGCCTCTGTAGTTGAAACTGCACCTTTGGTGCTTAATGTTGGGGTAGTTTTAACGGCCGCTGCAACTATGGGGTTTATGGCTAGGAAAATTGGCTTACCTTCAGTGATTGGCTACTTAATTACGGGGTTATTGGTATCACCATTTACCCCAGGTTTTGTAGCAGAAAATAATCAACTTGCACTCCTGGCTGATATCGGTGTGGTTTTACTCTTATTTGAAGTTGGCATTGAGTTAGATCTAAAACGAATTAGCAGAGAGCAAAAAGCACTCCTTTGGGGTGTACCGACACAGATGTTACTTGGAGTATTAATTGGCACGCCAATTTTCCTCTGGCTGGGTATTTCATTATCTGGATCATTAATACTTGCCCTATCAATTGCAATGTCATCTAGTGTGGTAATTGTTAATATCACTCGCAGTCCAAAGCGGGCTACTAACAGTATGACGGAAGAGGCACTCTTAGGTTGGTCATTAGTCCAAGATCTTGTGGGAGTAGCCTTAGCTGCATTAATACTGACTGTTTTTGGAACAAGTGAAACTTCTTTAGTGATGGCAATTGGCGGCTTGTTTAGTTTTGCAGCTATTGCGGTAATTGCATCAAAAATACTACCTAAAGTACTTAGGGCTGTGCGATGGGAACGAGATCTATTTTTAATTTACTCCATCTCATTTGGCTTAGTCTTAGCTGCTGTAGGC
>LIBD01000016.1 GCA_001437855.1 Actinobacteria bacterium BACL4 MAG-120820-bin23
TTAACTAAAGAGGATTTAGTTCGATCTAGAAATATTGCTGGTACTGGCACAATTACGCAAGATGGTCAGGTCGGCCCAATCGGGGGAATTGCTGAGAAAATTATTGGAGCCAATAAGGCTGGAGTGGAGTTATTTTTTACACCCATCAGAAATTGTGCAGAACTAGGCGATATCGACCAGATCCTTAACGGCAATGCCCAGGAGAGGATGAAAATTGTGCCAATCGCCACACTCTCCCAGGCCGTCTCAATTCTTCGATCACCTGATACCACCCAATATCCAAGTTGTAACAGCATCGCCTAGGAGTAGATAAGATCTGCGCATGAGTAATTCAGGCTTTGGTGGTGGTGGTTTTAATCGAAATAACAGCCCATTTGGTGGCAGCGGTTTTGGTAGCGGCGGATTTGGTGGCAGCTTCCCTAATCCATTTACAAATCGAAGTGGTGGTCGAAGAAGGATAAGTCCATTAACCATCACCTTTATTATTTTATTTATATTAGCCAGCATCCTGGTTTCGCTAAGTGGATTTTATGCCGATCTGCTTTGGTTTCGCTCAGTTGATTATGTAAATGTTTGGCAAACATCATTATTTACAAAGATATTTTTATTCTTAGGTTTCGGTTTTGTAACCGCTTTATTTATTACTGCAAATATTTTTATTGCATTTCGCAAGCGTCCAGTTTATGTGCCAGTATCTGTTGAAGCTGATAATCTTGAGCGTTATCGTGCGCAGATCGAGCCAATTAGACGGCTGGTCGGAATTGCAATCTTTTTAGCGATCTTTTACTTTGCGGGTACAGCAGGATCTAGATTTTGGCAACAGTGGTTACTTTTTAGAAATTCAACTGAGTTTGGGGTAGTAGATCCACAATTTGGTTTAGATATTTCCTTCTTTGCTTTTAGATTACCTTTGTTCCAATCATTAATTGGTTGGGCAATTTCAACAATTATCTTGTCATTGATTGCAGCTGCGGCGGTTCACTATATTTACGGTGGGATTAGGCCAGCAGTCAAAGAAGAACGAACAACTGTCGCTGCCAGGGTTCAACTTTCCATACTTCTTGGTTTACTTGTTTTACTAAAGGCAGTGGCATACTGGTTTGATCGATATGCCCTAACCTTAAAAGAGGGAAGATTAATAACAGGTCTTACCTATTCAGATGTAAATGCTTTATTGCCTGCAAAATCAATTTTGGCAGCAATTGCTTTAGTTTGTTCACTCCTATTTTTTGCCAATATTGTTCGTAAATCATGGCTATTACCAACTGCTGGAGTTGCGTTAATGGTGATTGCCTCGGTATTGATTGCTGGGATCTATCCAGCAGCAATTCAGCAATTCCAAGTAAAGCCATCTGAATCATCAAAAGAAGCACCATTTATTCAAAAAAATATTAATGCCACACGTCTTGCATATGGCCTAGATCAGGTTGAAGTTAAAGATTATCAAGCAACTGTTGCAACATCTGCTGGACAATTAGCAAACGATACTGCAACCATTGCCAATATTCGATTAATGGACCCAAATGTTTTATCATCAACTTTTAGGCAATTACAACAAATTAAGCCGTACTATGCATTTGCTGACTCTTTAGATATTGATCGTTACATAATAGACGGTAAAGAGCGAGATGTTGTGGTGTCAGTTCGCGAACTAAATATTAACGGTAATCCATCTCGTAACTGGATTAATGATCATCTTGTTTATACTCATGGTTTTGGACTCGTCGGTGCTTATGGAAATACAGTAGATACCGATGGAAAACCATCATTTGTGGTTGGAGACATTCCACCAACTAAAGGCTTAGGTGAATTTCAACCTCGAGTTTATTTTGGTGAAAATGTTCCGGATTACTCAATTATTGGTGGGCCAGCTGCATCAAATCCCGTAGAGCTTGATTATCCAGATGATAACTCGCCAAATGGGCAAAAGAATTACACCTATACAGGTAAGGGTGGAGTGCCAATGGGCTCTCTATTTACTCGATTACTATTTGCCATTAAGTATCAAGAACAAAGAATTGTTTTATCTAACCTAATAAATTCTGAGTCTAAAATTCTTTTTGAAAGAAATCCAAGAGAGCGAGTAGCAAAAGTTGCTCCTTGGCTAACTCTTGATGATGATCCATACCCTGCAATCGTCGATGGCAAGATTCTTTGGATTATTGATGGCTATACAACAAGTGCTGGATATCCAAACTCTCGAATAGTTAATCTAGCTAATACCGGAGATGCACTAACGAGTAGATCAAATGCATTTGCTTCCCTAAATAATCGAAATGTGAATTACATAAGAAACTCAGTTAAAGCAACGGTTGATTCTTATGATGGCACAGTTTCACTTTATCAATGGGATGAAAAAGATCCAGTACTAGCTACTTGGAGTAAAGCATTTCCGGGCAGTGTTAAAGCAAAGAGTGAAATAACTCCTGATTTGTTATCTCATATTCGATACCCAGAGGACATGTTCCGAGTTCAGCGAGATATTTTGAGCGCCTACCATGTAACAACTGCCGAAGCGTTTTATGGCGGACAAGATTTCTGGCGAGTACCCCTAGACCCGTCTACCTTTGGAGCCAACTCTGGCGTACAGCCACCTTATTACTTGACTATGCAGATACCAGGGCAAGATAAGCCAACTTTCTCACTTTATACCCCATTTGTACCAAGAGGTGGGCGCGAGAATTTAACTGCATTAGCTGTGGTAAACGCTGATGCTGGTGATAATTACGGAAAAATAACTGTGTTGCAGCTACCAAGATCTATAAACGTTGCTGGCCCTTCACAGGTTGCATCAAATTTTGAAGCAAAACCTGAAGTTGCAACCTCGCTATCACTGCTTCGCCAAGGCGGCGCGGATGTTGTGTTAGGTAATTTATTAACATTGCCAGTTGGCAAAGGCCTACTTTATGTTCAGCCGGTATATGTGCGAGCAACCGGAAATACTGCGGCATATCCACTACTACAAAAAGTTTTAGTTTCATTTGGTGATCAAATTGGATTTAGTGAAACTTTACAAGGTGCGTTAGATCAAGTATTTGGTGGCGATTCTGGAACTGAAGTCTCTATTAATCAATCTGATTCACTAATTAATGGTGGAGTTGGAACAAGTCAGGCAATCAAATCTGCAATAGCATCACTGCAATCTGCATTTACAGAGCTTGAGGCGGCACAAAAGCGGTTAGATGGTGCTGCTGAAGATCGTGCACGAGCTAGAGTTAAAGCTGCGATATCTGCATTAGTCTCCGCTCAAAATAGATAATAAATTCTTCTATTTTGGTTTAATACTCAACCTACTCTAAGATTTATTATCCGACGCGGGGTGGAGCAGCTCGGTAGCTCGCTGGGCTCATAACCCAGAGGTCGTAGGTTCAAATCCTGCCCCCGCTACCAAATTACTTAATTCGTAAGCTATTTAGCACCACAAATAATGATGAAAGAGACATAGCTGCTGCAGCATACATAGGTGAAAGATTACCCGAGGCTGCAACTGGGATAAAAGCTAGGTTATAAAAGAAAGCCCAACCCAGATTAGATTTGATAACTCTTACTGTTTTCTTAGAGATTTTAATGGCATCAAGGGCTGCCATTAAAGATGGTCGAACCAAAGTAATATCGGCAGCAGCAATTGAAGTATCAGTTCCAGATCCCATTGCAATACTTAAGTCTGATTTGGCGATAGCTGCGGCATCATTTATTCCATCACCAACCATCAATACTTTTCCATTTTCCTGTAATGAAGTTACAAAATTCAATTTATCTTCAGGGGTTGCTGAAGCAAAAATATGATCGATCGCAATCCCAGCTTGAGATCCTATGTTTATTGCTGCCGATTCAGAGTCGCCTGTAATTAACCAAGTTTTTATCCCAGATCTTTCAAGTTTTTCAATGGCTATCTTGCCATCTATTTTTATTTGATCCCCAATTTCAAATACTCCATATGCCAGACCATCTATTGCTAAAACCGCAACAGAGTTAGACCGATTCTTCGCGCCTTCGATTGCACTGACTAATTTTGGCGAAAACTCCGTAGTACTTCGAGCTATTGATATTGGTGAGCCAATCAAAACTGCCCTTTTAGAGGTTGAATTATTCATTTTTACACGACCAGTAACACCTGCACCAGGGGTGTGTTCAAATTCAGAAACTTCCCACTTGAACGCACCTTGCTTGGCTAATGACTCAGATATTGCAATCGCGATTGGATGAGAATCCATACTTTCAAGACTAAGTGCATAACTCATTAGATCGGTGGCTGATATCTCCGTGCTTTGCTTATCTAATGGATTATTTATTAAGACCATCTCTAGCAATTGCATTTTCCCAGTAGTTAAAGTTCCAGTCTTATCAAAGACTGCATCTGTAATTCCTACCGCTTTTTCAATAGATCTTGGAGATCTAATAATGATGCCGTTCTTGGCCGCCTTACCAGATGCCACCATTAGTGCAATCGGAGTAGCCAAACCAAGTGCACACGGACATGCGATTACTAAGACTGCAACCGCAATTGAAATAGATTCAGCAATACTTTGATTCACTAAATACCAAGCTAAAAAAGTGGCAATCGCAAGAAGTAAAACAACTGGAACAAATACTTTACTTACCTTATCAGCAAGTTGCTGAGCGGGTGCCTTTTCTGATTGTGCGGTAAGCACCATCCTAGTGATTCTTGCTAATTCAGTATCTGACCCAACTCTTGAAGCTTTAACAAGTAAATTTCCATTGTTATTAATCGAACCAGCAAATACCAGACTGCCAACTGCTACTTCAAGCGGTGTGAATTCACCTGTTAAGAAAGAGTTATTCACTGTGCTAAAACCCGAAATTACTGTGCCATCAGTTGCAATCTTTTCACCTGGCTTTACAACAAATATGTCCCCGATTTGCAATTCTGTTATAGGGATGAGTTTTATCTCGCCATTTTTATTGATCTCAACATCTGATGCAGATAATTTGAATAATTCAGAAAGTGCTGAGCCGGCTTTTCGCTTAGCTTTATGCTCTAAGTATCGACCTAACATAACAAAAAATATGATAGCTGCTGAAACTTCAACATAGACAAAAGATGTTTCACTTTCATTCGGGGTATACATAGCAGCTGAGTATGCACTCCAGATGAATGCGATTAAAGATCCCAATGAAACTAGTGTATCCATAGTCGGATTTAAAAGGTTCTTTATGGCTGCTCTATGAATTGGCCATGCAAAGATAAATACAACTGGAATAGATATAGTTATTAGTAACCAAGTACTAATTGGTGCGTTTGGATAATTAATTACTAGGTTCTGGTTATTATCATTTAAAAATACATTGGCTCTATCGATCAGTAAAAGTAATTCCTGGTCAACTTTTGCATGTAGATCATGAAACATTGAGATAATAATTATTGGAGCAGAAAATAAAAGTGTGAAAAATAGCCTTATACCTAAACGATTTGATTTTTCAAATGATTCTTTTTCACCCTTAAACGCACTAGCTAAATAACCTGAGCTTTTAACAGCCTTTATCAGTTCTTGCTCTGAAATATTTAAAGGTGCAATTATGTGAGCCGATTCCATTGCCAGATTTACAGCAGCTCTTACTCCTGGCAACTTATTAAGTGATTTTTCAACTGTACCAACACAGGAAGAGCAGGTCATTCCAGAGATTTGAAGATCAATCTGTCTGGTTTTACTCTCTTTATACTTTGATAATTCACTCATAGTGAAAGGCTACTCTTACTTACCTTGCCCGGTAGATAAAACTCTCCGTAGGCTTGCTAGCCGAGCATGATTCTTGTCATCAAAACTCTGCCAAGTGTTTAACGCACAATCTTGTTCATTATGAGAGCAATTTTTTGGGCACAATGAAATTGGTTCGGAAAACTCTGGAAATGCAGCTATTACCCGCGATGGTTGAATATGAGCAACACCAAAGGAACGAACTCCAGGAGTATCGATAATCCAACCAAAGTTTTCTCCGGAAAAAGTGGAGGATAGCGGCAAAGCCACTGCACTTGAGGAGGTATGTCTACCTCTACCAGTTACTTCATTTACATCTCCAGTTTGACGATAAGAGCTTTGTTGATCATCAACTTGCTTATTTACCTCATTTTTTGCCAGCAGATTATTAACCAAAGTTGATTTACCTACGCCAGAATGTCCGATCAACACAGTGATTTTTCCAGTCAAAGCATTCCTTAATTCAGATAAATCTGAACTTTTTACAGTCTTAAATACAGGAATTTCTAAATCCTTGTAAGTTTCAAGAAAGTTATCACCATTTGCTAGATCCTGTTTAGTCATAATAATTAACGGCGAAATTCCTTGGTCATAGGCAACTACCAATGCTCTGTCCACAAAGCCAGTTCTTGGTTCTGGATTTGTGGTTGAAATAACTATTGCAAGTTGATCAACATTAGCCACGATGACTCTTTCATCTTTTAAGTTGTCGTCAATAGTTCTAGTCAGTGAGTTTTTTCTAGGTTGGACAGCAACGACTCTCGCCAGCGATCCTTCATCTCCTGTGGTGTCTCCAACTATAGAAACCAGATCACCTACAACTACAGATTTCTTACCTAATTCTCGTGCTTTCATGGCAGTAATAAGTCCGTGTGAATTATTCACATTTATTAAACACTTAACTCGACCACGGTCTACTTCAATAATTATTCCAGTCATCGCCTTTGAATAATCAGGTCGGTCTTTAGTTCTTGGCCGAGTTTTATTAGTTGATCCAAATTGCCTAGATTTGTTAATTCTTACATCATCTTCATCCCAATTTTTGTGTGACTTAGCCATTAAGCATTTCCACCCATAAACCAGGAAAATCTGGGAGAGTCTTTTTGGTTGTTTCAATATTTTCAACAATAACTCCTTCAACCGCTAAGCCTATGATTGCTCCAGCAGTGGCCATTCGGTGGTCCTCATAGCTTTTAAATGCTTGTTTTGCAATTAGTGGCGTTGGCTTAATACTTAGCTCACCTGGTCCTTCATTCACTTTTCCACCAAGCTTATTTATCTCAGTTGCTAGTGCCGAAAGTCGATCAGTCTCATGCAATCGCAGGTGGGCAATTCCACTTAATCTTGATTCAGTGTCTGCTAACGCTGCTATTGCTGCAATAGAGGGAGTTAATTCACCAACATTTTGAAGATCGATATCGATTCCTAGAATTTTTCCGGTTCCAGATATTTTTAAACCCAATTCACTTCTTTCAACTTTTGCGCCCATTTTAGAAAAAATATTTCTTAATTGATCTCCTGGTTGAGAAGTGATTTCAGGCCAGTCGAGTATTTCAACGCTACCGCCACAAATCATTGCAGCGGCCATGAATGGAGCAGCATTTGAAAGATCTGGCTCAATAATTAAGTCCTGACCTATTAAATCTGTGGGCTTTACCTGCCAGCTATTTGCACCAACTTCAACCTTTGCGCCAAATATTTTTAGCATTTGAATCGTCATTTCAATGTGTGGCAGAGATGGTAAGGAGTTACCAATATGCTTAATGGTAATCCCAGTTTCAGTTGCAGGTCCAAGTAAAAGTAGCGCGGAAACAAATTGACTAGAGGAACTAGCATCTATCTCTACTTCACTCCCGGTAATTTTTCCTGCACCGTTTATAGTAAGTGGAAGTCGATACTTGTCATTGTGTTCAATTGTTACTCCGAGCTGTTCCAAAGCTCTAATCACTGGAGCCAAAGGTCTTTCATGAGACCTAACATCACCATCAAAGTGAATTAAGCCATTTGCAAGTGCTGCTATCGGTGGCAAGAAGCGCATTACTGTTCCAGCATTTCCAACATCAATATTTGCAGGGCCAATCATTTTGTTTGGTACTACTTCATAATCAAATCCATCTTTAGTTTTAATAACAGTAATTTCAATCCCTAAACTTTGTAACCCTTTGACCATTAAGTCCGTATCTCTTGACGAAAGCGGTTTTCTTAATCGAGAAGGAGTTTTGGCAAGCGCCGCTAAAATTAATGCGCGGTTAGTGGCTGATTTAGAGCCTGGAATAGTTATCTGAGCATTAATTGGTTTGCTGGCAGGGGTAAGTCCAGACCTGTAGGGTGCTTTCCAATTCGCCATATGCCTTAAGTCTACCTTCCGCTCACCGCACCAGGATTTGGCTCTGATCGTGCTTAAGCGGATTGGTTGGGGAATATATCTGAGGCTTTTAAGGTTTTGCTTCTATGCATGCACTTAGACCCATAACTGCTTCTCATAAAATATTCACTCCTAACTCCAAAACTGCATTCGAGGTAGCCTTAGACCAAATGAGTAATGACAATTTATTACCTGCGGTAGTAGACCGAGATAAAGAAACCTTAGCGCAAAGAAAAGTAAGGTTTGAAAATGATGCATTAGTTTTTACATCACAACTTTACGGCGCAGCACTTCGTTATACGAAAAATACTCACGATGCTCAAGACTTAGTTCAAGATACCTATGCAAAGGCTTTTACTAGCTTTCATCAATTTGAGCCAGGCACCAATTTAAAAGCTTGGCTATATAGAATTCTGACAACAACATTTATAAATAATTATCGAAAAGATAAACGACGACCACAAATCTCAGCGGGTGAAGTTGAGGATTGGCAAATTGCAGATGCTTCTTCACACACAAGTGATCAAGGAAAATCAGCCGAAGACGAAGCCCTAGAAGGTATTGCAGACAAAGATGTAAAAGAAGCATTAAGTGCAATGCCAGAAGAATTTAGAATTGCTGTTTATCTTTCAGATGTCGAAGGTTTTTCATATAAAGAGATAGCAGAGATTACTAACGTACCAACTGGCACGGTAATGTCGAGATTACACAGAGGTAGAAAACTACTCCGCACCTCCCTTGCTACCTACGCTAAAGAAAGAGGATTTGGGAAAAATAAAGCTGGTGATAAGTCATGAGTTTTAACAACAATGAGTTTATTAATTGTGATCAAGTATTGCCTAATATAGTTTTGTATATCGATCACGAGTTATTTGATTCTGAAGAAGTAGTCTTGGTGGAGAATCATTTTGGCGGTTGCACACCGTGCAGATCAAAAATGGAGCAAGAAGCCCACAACTTGAACCTAGTTCGAAACTTGTTGTGTAATGCTTTAGCTGAACAGGCTCCAGATGATTTAAATGATCGAATAAATACCCAAATAGAAGATTTATACAATCAAATGCTTAGGTCAAGCCAAACTCAGAGTATTACTGAATTTACCTTCACTCAAACAACTTATACGGAATTTACCGATGATGGAGCGACTCAAATTGAAATAACTCGCGAAATACGCAGGGAGTTCCCGCTAGAGTAATTACTAAATCACTAATGTTGTGATTGTGAAAGCTGAGCAAGTAATGGGCGCCATTGGTATGGCTAATATGACTATTCGCCCTGGAGATACTTATGTTGCGCAGGGAGTAAATGATCTGCCAGTAGTTGGCTCAAATCAGATTTCAGCTTTAATGGAGAGTGCTTGCAGTACAGCAATAATTGAATTTTTAGATTTTGGTGAAACAACAGTTACAACTAATTTACAAATCCAAATTCAAGGTGCTGTAGGCATTGATCATGAAATTCATGCAACAGCCAGATGTCTTGGATTAGACGAAGGTATATTACAATTTGAAGTAGAGGTTCACCAGAGCGCGAGATTAGTAGCTTCAGGTTTTATCACTCGTAAATTTGTAGAACGAGTCTCTTTTATGGCACGCGTTGCCGCAGAAACAATGGTTGCTGAAAAAGAAAATCAAGTTAGTGAAAAGAAAATCGCTAGCAGCCTAAATATTTAAGCCACTAGCGATAAATTAATTATTTTTTGGTTGCCCAGAAAATTTCTGCAATTTCATCGATTTTGCTTAGAAGTTTTTCTGCAACAGCAACCTCATTAGTACCCTTACTACCTCCGGCACCGGCTAACTTAGTTGCCTCATTAAATAACACATGAAGTTGTGGGTAGGCCTCAAAATGATTTGGTTTAAAGTAATCTGTCCACAATACCCATAAGTGATGCTTAACTAGCTCTGACCTTTCCTCTTTAATGGCAACAGCACGGGCTTTGAAATCATTATCACTGCTGGCAGCATATTTTTCCATACAAGCTTTTACAGATTGAGCCTCAATTTTTGCCTGTGCTGGATCGTAAACTCCGCATGGTAGATCACAATGGGCATAAACTGTCTGCGCTGGCTTAATTAATTTCTCTAATAGATTTAGCATTTATCTCCCTGGTTTAATGATTAGTAATCTTGTGGTGGCAGAATACTCTGCATGTTCGGGTTTAGCACAGTAGAGGTTTCAGGAAACTCTATGGCTCCAACCTATAATGCTGGAGATTGGCTATTGGTTAGATATCTAAGTGGCAAAAAGCACACCTTAGAAGTAGGAAAGGTGTACTTAGTTGAAGATCCACAGCGACCAGGAATTAGGCTACTTAAAAGGCTAATACAGAGCCGCAGCGAGCATGGCGTGATGAGATATTGGGTGGAAGGTGACAATTTACAAAGTACCGATTCTCGGGCCTGGGGATGGCTTGAGCAGAATCAATTACTAGCTAGAGTTTTAATAAGGTATAAAAAAGGAAATTAACGAGTAAAAGCTTCAGTCATTAAAGCTTTTTCTTCCTCTTCATGCAGATGGTGGTTTCCTGTTGCAGGACTGGCGGTTGCACGTCTGGAAACTCTACGGAATGTTCGATTATTTAATTCTTCATGCGCAACAAATGCCTCATTGACCGCTAATGCAACAAATGGCCAAGGACCTTGGTTAGCTGGTTCATCTTGCACCCAAAGTAGTGTGGCATTTGGATGCTTCTTAGCTTCAGCAATAATATCCTCAACTGGAAGTGGATATAACCGCTCAACTCTTGCAATCGCAGTTGAGTGTTCACCCAATTTATCTCGCTCTGCAATTAAATCGTAGTAAACCTTTCCGGATGTGAAGATCAATCTTGTTGCATTTGTAACTTTGTCATCTGGAATAAATGATCTAAATTTTCCAGAAGTAAAATCTTTTAACCCACTTGCTGCTGCCTTTAATCTAAGCATTGATTTTGGCTCAAATACTATTAATGGTCTTCTAGATGGATTTTTCATATGCCAACGCAGTAAATGGAAGTAGGAGGCAGGGGTTGAAGGTTGAGCAACGGTCATGTTTTGTTCTGCACACAGCGCTAAGAATCTTTCAATGCGTCCGGAGGAGTGATCTGGCCCTTGACCTTCGTAACCATGAGGCAGTAGTAGAACTATAGAGGATCTTTCGCCCCACTTTTGTAGAGCAGAAGAGATAAATTCATCAATTACGGTTTGAGCACCATTTGCAAAATCTCCAAATTGAGCCTCCCAGATAACAAGTGCATCATCACGTTCAACTGAGTATCCATATTCAAATCCCATTACCGCATACTCTGAAAGTAGTGAATCGTAAATATGGAATTGATTTGGATCTTTCACTAATGATCTGAGTGGGAAAAATTCAGCACCAGTCTCCTTATCCACCACAACAGCATGCCTATTACTAAAAGTTCCTCGCCTTACATCTTGGCCACTCATTCTTATTGGATGGCCTTCTAGGAGTAAAGAACCAAACGCAAACATCTCGCCAGCTGCCCAATCAACCGTTGATTCATCCAACATTTCTATTCGCTTTAAAAGTTGTGGCATCAGTTTTGGATGTACTTTGAAATTATCTGGCATTGTAGATTGAGTATTTGCAATCTTACGTAAATCCGCCTCAGCTACTGCCGTATCAACTGTTTTAGGTGATGGCACTATAGGAGCTTTCCAGTTCGGATCACTCTCAGGCCCAGTATTATGAACTGCAGTAAACACACCTTCTAATTGCTGCTGGTAATCTCGCAAGACCTCTTCAGCCTCTTCGACAGTTATGTCACCTCGACCAATCAATGCCTCGGTATAAAGTTTTCTAGTTGAACGCTTGGCGTCAATAAGTTTGTACATTAGTGGTTGGGTAAAACTTGGCTCATCGCCTTCATTATGGCCTCGTCGACGGTAGCAAATCATGTCAATCACTACATCTTTATTGAACATTTGTCGGTATTCAAAAGCCACTTTTGCAATCCGAACACAAGCTTCAGGATCATCGCCATTAACATGAAATACCGGAGCCTGAATCATCTTTGCAATATCAGTTGAGTAAGTTGAAGATCGTGCAGCATGTGGCGAAGTTGTAAAGCCAACTTGGTTATTTACAATAATATGAATCGTGCCACCAGTTCGATAACCTTTTAGTAAAGATAATGAAAGAGTTTCAGAAACTACACCTTGGCCAGCAAAAGCGGCATCACCATGCAGAAGAATTGGTAAAACTGGATATGAAGTTTGTTCATCAACTGTTAAATCTCCAGCCTTTGATCTTAATTTATCTTGCTTAGCTCTAACTATTCCCTCTAATACCGGATTTACTGCCTCTAAGTGAGAAGGATTTGCTGCTAAATAAATCTTGGTTGTGGCACCAGATTC
>LIBD01000017.1 GCA_001437855.1 Actinobacteria bacterium BACL4 MAG-120820-bin23
GGTTGTAATCGGATTACCTGGAAAACCGTACGCTATTAACGCTGGTACCTTGCTTGGCCAAAGGCGTTCACTGTCTGGTTCAATGATTGGTGGAATGGCTGAATTACAGCAGATGCTTGATTTTTGTGGCAAGCATAATATTGTCAGTGATGTTGAAGTCATTAAAGCAGATTACATAAATACTGCTTATGATCGTACTGTTGCCAGCGATGTTAAGTACCGATTCGTAATTGACGCATCTACCTTTTAAATAAATTGATGTGCTGCTAGCGCCAGTAGTGGTGCTAGCGCCAAAGCTGGTAGCAAGTTTCCGATCTCAATGCTCTTGATCCTGAGTAATCTCAGAGAGATTCCGATCAGCAATATTCCACCGACTGCTGTCATAGCTAAGATTTGATAATCACTTAGTATTGCACCAAGAAATACACCAATCAAAGTCCAGCCAAATTGGTAGATCCCAACTGGTACACACGAAAGTGCTACTCCCCAACCGAAAGTTGCCGCAAAGGCCATGGCAGCAAAACCATCGAGCGTACTCTTTAAAACTAACTGATCAATGCCAGTTCCCATTCCATCTGAGATGCTGCCCAATATTGCAAGTGGGCCAATCACGAAAATTAAAGATGATGTCACAAATCCTTCGATGAAGTTTGAATCTCCATCTTTGGCAAATCTCTTTTTTAAGGTTTCACCAAACTTTTCTAACCTGTCCTCTATCCGCCACCAACTACCAATAACGGCCCCAATAACTAGTGAGAAGACAACTATTAAGAGCGGCCATCCCTTAGGCATTGAGTTTTGAAAAGTTGGATTCCAAAAATCCATGAGAGCATCAGCAGCCGAAATAAGTGTTATACAACCCAATGCATCTAAGATTAAGCCTCTTAGTCTTTCGGAAATCTTTGCGCCAATAAAAACTCCAAAAGCGCCGCCAAGAATAATTGTTGAAATGTTAAGTATCGTTCCGATACCGGCGAACATCAGCTAAACCTTAAAAAAGATGCAATACCGGCGACTAAACAATAAATTGCAAATGGATATAGTGTTCTAGTTTTAAACCATCGGACTAAGAAAGTGACACTTATATAAGTACCGATAAATGAAACTATTGAACCGGCTAGAATTTGACCAAGAAATTGATTTGCATCAGTTGTAAATAATTCTGGTAATTTAATAACAGAAGCTCCTAAAATAACTGGTAATGAAAGCAGGAAGGCAAAATCTGAAGCCACTGAATGGTTTAATTTTCGCAATAAGCCAGCACTCATCGTCACACCAAAGCGACTTATACCTGCAAACAAAGCCAAACTCTGACCGAACCCAATAACTAAAGCACTTTTTGCATCAACCCTATTATCAATTTCTGCATCAGAATCATGAAACTCATGTGCCAGATCGCGTCTAGATAATCTCTCGGCACTAATTAGTATTAATCCATTGATCGTCAGGAAAACTGCTGAAAACGAGGGATTGCCAAATATCTGTTGAAAATATTCTTCGAAAGCTAGCCCAAGTACGCCAACGGGTATCGTGGCTATTACTATATAAGCAAGAACCCTAAAAGGTGTACTTTGGTAATTCCTGGTCTTTATCGCCCTAAAGGATCCACCAATTAAATTGAACCACCTTTTTCTAAAAACTAGGAACAGCGCAAACGAGCTAGCAAGATGCATCGCAATTGATATAAGTAAATAGGTTTGGTTCTCATCACTAATAAACTCCTTGAAGGATCCACCGATCCAGGCAGGAATCAAAATTGCGTGGCCTAAGCTAGATATTGGAAATAGTTCAGTTATACCCTGAATCGCACCAATCAATATGGCTTGCCCATAAGTGAATTCCACTATTAGCCAATCTCTAGAATTGATCTACTATAGTTTAGCAGTGAGTGAATCGTCTAAAGGTAGTAACAGATTTGGGACACTAATTAGTATTTTCAAGCCTTCTCGAACAGTTCCCATAACGCCATGGCGGGCAGATTCTACTTGGGCTATTGGTTTACAAAAGCAACATATAAAGCGTATGTCTATCTTAATTTTTGGATTAAC
The DNA here is from genome assembly GCA_001437855.1 of Actinobacteria bacterium BACL4 MAG-120820-bin23. GTDB lineage: Bacteria > Actinomycetota > Actinomycetes > Nanopelagicales > Nanopelagicaceae > Nanopelagicus. The sequence goes on from LIBD01000017.1 coordinate 2,049, forward strand.
GATTTTTGGAATCGGTGATGCTTTTATAATTGTAACTAATTTAGGTAATTCACCTTGGACTGTACTGGCAGAGGGAATTTCGCTTAATTCTCCGCTAAATATTGGAGCCTCAACATTTGTAATCTCAACATTGGTTCTTCTTCTTTGGCTGCCATTGAGGCAGAAGCCAGGATTTGGCACGATTGCGAATATAGTTATTATTGCTGTAGCAATTGAGGTTGGATTACTTTTTATACCAGAGGTAGAGAATGTTTACATTAAATATTTTTATGTTCTATTTGGTATAGCACTGGTGGGCGCAGGATCAGCTCTATATATAACCTGTGGTTTAGGTACTGGCCCAAGAGATGGACTAATGACTGGGCTTCATTATCGGACTGGAATTAGAGTCGGAAGAGTTAGGCTAATGCTGGAGATCTCAGCGTTGCTTGCTGGCGCCCTATTAGGCGGAACATTGGGGGTAGGAACCGCTCTTTTTGCCTTACTCATTGGTCAATCTGTTGCTATTTCTCTTGGTGTCGTAGGCAGGCTTACCACCAAGTAGCCAATAGATTTAAGGTACTCCCCTCGGTTTGTCGGACCGCATCTGACAACATGTCGAAAACACCATGTTAAAAAAACAGAAGGGTCTAATCCATGCTTGATAGTTTCTTTAAAATCAGTCAGCGTGGCTCAACCGTAGCTCGTGAAGTTCGTGGCGGAATCGTCACATTTTTCACAATGGCTTACATTGTTGCGCTAAATCCACTCATCATCGGTCTTGCTAAAGATGCTGATGGAAAATACATTGGCGGAGGCGATGCTCCTAATCTTGCATTAGTTGCTGCAGCCACTGCACTCATTGCCGGCGTTCTCACCATATTGATGGGCGTAGTCGCTAACTTTCCATTAGCCATAGCAACCGGATTAGGTTTAAACACATTCGTTGCTGTTGGTATCGCCTCAAAAATGACTTGGGCAGATGCCATGGGACTTGTAGTCCTTGAAGGTTTAATTATTTTGATTCTTGTGCTGACCGGATTCCGCACTGCGGTTTTCCGAGCAGTACCTACGCAACTTAAGATCGCTATCTCAGTTGGTATTGGTCTATTTATTGCCTTAATCGGTTTAGTAGATGCAGGCTTTGTTCGTAGAACTGGAGCTGGACCTGTTCCTGTAACACTCGGCGATAATGGTAATTTGGTCGGCTGGCCAATTATTGTTTTTGCATTTGGTCTATTGCTAACTATTGCATTAATGGTCAGAAAAGTTAAGGCTGCGATTCTAATTGGAATTGTTGTTGCGACCGCTTTGGCAATTGCTGTTGAGTCCGCATTTAAGATCGGCCCATTGTTTAATGGTGCTACCGGCGCAGTTAATCCAAAGGGTTGGAACCTAAATGTTCCAGCAATGCCTGAGGCAGTTGCTGCAACACCAAACTTTGGAATCCTAGGAGATTTCAATCTGCTAGGTGGATTTGATCGAATCTCACTAGTCGCAGTAATTCTCCTCGTATTTACACTTTTACTAGCAGACTTCTTTGACACAATGGGAACTATGACTGCTATTGGTAACCAAGCAGGACTTGTAGATAGAGATGGAAATGTAGAGGGAGCTAATCGCATTCTATTAGTTGACTCTATTGCTGCAGTCGCTGGTGGTGCTGGTTCAGTTTCATCAAATACTTCTTATATTGAATCTGCATCCGGCGTTGGCGAAGGTGCTCGCACTGGCCTAGCCTCTGTGGTTACTGGATTGTTGTTCCTATTGACAACATTCTTAGCTCCACTCGTTGCGGTAATTCCTTACGAAGCTGCTACACCTGCGTTAATCATTGTCGGATTCTTAATGATGACTCAGATCAAAGGAATTGATTGGGATGATCTTGGAATTGCGATTCCAGCCTTCCTTACAATTATCTTGATGCCATTTACCTACAACATTTCAGTTGGTATTGGTGCTGGCTTTGTATCATATGTAGTAATCAGACTATTCCAAGGTCGCACTAAAGAAATTCATCCTCTAATGTGGGTCGTGGCTGGTTTGTTTATGATTTATTTCTTGCAATCTCCAATCAATATCTGGACTGCATAAAACATAAACTAGGTAGGGGTGGATGTTTAACATCCACCCCTTTACCATTTAATTGGCGATAATCCTTTTTCAAGCAACTTTATATTTGATTTGCTGAAGGGTTTTGATCCAAAAAATCCGCGATATGCCGAGAGTGGGCTTGGATGTGCAGAGGTCAGTACATTCTCTTTTGGAAAATACTTACCAGCAAGAGCTGCTTGATTTCCCCATAAAATACCAATTGCACCGCCCCTGGCGACAGATTCAATTATTGGTTCAGTAATTTGAGACCAATTTAAACCTATATGAGAATTGGATTCATGCGCGTCTACAGTTAAAGAACGATTCAGAAGTAATACACCCTGATCTTTCCAGTCACTTAAATCACCATTTGTCCTTTTATAACCTAGATCATCCTCTAGCTCAGTAAAAATATTTTTCAACGATGCTGGTAGAGGATTCGTATTCTCTCGAACCGAAAAGGCCATACCCATTGCGTATTTAGGGTTTGGATAAGGGTCTTGTCCAACTATAACAACCTTAACTTGGGCTGGCGGTATTGATAACGCCCTGAAAATATCTTCTTGATCTGGTAAAAATTGTTTTGGTAGTGTTTTGCTTATAGATTCTAGAATTTGTAAGTTAACAATTTTATGCCACGGCTCAGGCAGTAATCTAACTAAGTCAACGCGCACGAGCGAAGAAACGTCCATTTTGAGATTGAACAGATATTGGTAGGCCATAAGCTGAAGTCAAATTTTCATCTGTAATAACTTGATTAACATCCCCTGAAGCAACTACATCGCCATCTTTAAGTAGCAAAGCATGAGAAGTTCCAGACGGGATCTCTTCAATGTGGTGAGTAACAATTACCGTAGCGGGCGCTAGTGGATCCCTAGCAAATACTTCAATCCGCTTGAGCAAATCCTCTCGACCGCCTAAATCTAAGGAAGATGCTGGCTCATCTAAAAGCAAAAGTTCTGGGTCTGCCATTAATGCTCTTGCTATTTGAACCCGCTTTTTCTCACCTTCACTAAGGGTGCCAAATGTTCGATCACCTAATTCTCTAACTCCTAAAGCTGTAAGAAGTGCCATAGCTCGTGACTCATCCCATAAATCATATTTTTCCTGCCATCTACCTAAAACAGCATATGCTGCAGTAAGCACTGCATCGATTACTAGTTCATCGGATGGTAATTGTTCAACTAATGCAGAAGACGTCAGGCCAATGCGAGTTCGTAATTCAAAAACATCGACCTTACCTAACTGCTGGCCCAAGATCTCAATTTTGCCGGTGGTTGGATGGATTAGTGATGCACAGATTTGCAATAAGGTAGTTTTGCCCGCGCCATTAGGCCCCAAGACCACCCAACGCTGCCCTTCAAGAACCTGCCAACTCAATGGTCCAAGTATGGTTTTATCGCCTCTGCGAACGCTTATCTCTTCTAGATTTAATATAGCGCTCATAAGGATAAAAGATACCTCGCTTAAGGCCAATAACGGATAATCTGAGCCAATGCCTAGCGAGAATATCCCACAATTCACTGGTTTGATTCTAGTTTCAGGCCAAGACAGGCCAGGAATCATGGCAGATCTAATGACGACTCTGTCAGAGTTTTCAGTAAAGATAATTGATGTCCAGCAAATATGCATTCGAGGACGTTTGATCCTGGCGGTTCTCATCTCCCTAGATCAAGCTCATGCAGAGGCTATAGCGATTGATCTTGACCATTTACAAAAGAAAAGTGGTTTAGATATAGCTATCGATTTTGCTGAATATATGGCATTACGTGAAGAGTCTGACTCATTGATAGTGATAATTGTAGGCCAAGAGATAAAACCTTTGAAGCTAGCATTAATTGCATCTGAAATTGCAAAAATGGATGGGAACATTAAGCAGATAAGGCGCTCAGAGTACAATTCACTTGAATCAATTGAGCTTCAACTGTCTATTCCAAATAAACTTCTAAAAGTAGTTCAACAAAATCTTAAAGAGGTTGCTCTATTAAATGATATAGATCTATCAGTTGAGCTAGGTGGAAGCGCTCGACAAAGAAAACGAATAGTTTTACTTGATATGGATTCAACCTTAATAGAACAGGAAGTCATTGACCTTCTTGCAGAACATGCAGGCCAAGGTAGTTTTGTAGCAGAGATAACTAAACAGGCTATGAATGGTGAAATAGACTTTAAAGAGGCGCTAGAGAAAAGAGTAGGTGCGCTAAAAGATCTAGATGTTTCTATTTTTAATAAAGTACGCAAAGAGATTAAGTTGGCGAAGGGTGCCCAAGAAATGATCTCAAAATTGCACGCATGCGGCCACCTTGTTGGAGTGGTATCGGGTGGCTTTTTAGATGTAATTGAACCAATTCTTCAGGATCTGAAAATTGACTTCTACCGAGCTAACAAACTTGAAGTAATTGATGGCAAACTCACTGGACAGCTAGAGGGAGATATCATAGACAGCGGTGCAAAGCTTTTGGCCTTAAAGGAACTTGCTCTTCTAGGCAAAATTGATCTAGCTCATACTGTTGCTGTTGGTGATGGAGCAAACGATATCGACATGATTGAATCTGCTGGACTTGGTATTGCATTTAACGGTAAATCTAAATTGAATAAAATCGCCGATACAACCATATCCCAGCCTGATTTGAGGGCTGTGTTGCTATTTATGGGAATTCAATTTTAAAAAAATCTTGCTTTAGCCAGTTCGCGCAATTTTTCAATCGTAGCAACGGGATTATTTGATTTATAAACGGCGCTTCCAGCTACAAAACAGTTAGCGCCAGATTCGGCAGCCTCTTCAATTGTGATTTCTGAAATTCCGCCATCAACTTGAAGTATTGGCTTTGCACCATTTAATGAGTTTATCCATTCGCGTGCCTGTCTAACCTTTGGCATTTGTTGACTCATGAACGCTTGTCCTCCAAAGCCAGGTTCAACCGTCATAACTACTAGCATGTCTATATCTGCAATAAAGTCTTCAACTTTTGAAAAATCAGTACCTGGCTTAATCGCGATTCCTACCTTTGCTCCATTTGATCTTATGTCATTAATGGTTTGACCTACACTTTTAGCTGCTTCGTAGTGAAAGGTTACTGAGGCGCATCCAGCATGTGCATACCTAGGGGCGATTGAATCAGGATTTTCTATCATTAAGTGAGCGTCAACTGGAAGTTTGGAAATCTTAATAATTTCAACTGCACGCTCAAATGCAAATGTAAAATTTGGTACAAATTTATTATCCATGATATCTAAGTGAAGAAAATCTGATACAGCTGCTACTTTTGAAATTTCATTCTCAAGGTCATCAAAATTAGCATTCAAAATGCTGGGATTGATAAATATCTGAGCTGATTTATTCAAGATTACACTTCCTTCTTAAACAATGCCATAAACATAGCATCCGACTGATTTTTATGTGTCCACAATTGCATAGTTCCATCTTCCTGAACTCCACTTTTGTTCTCGAGCATCAAAGATTGCATAGGGACTAGTTTCATATCAGGGTGACTGCCTAGGAAATCGATTACTTGGCCTTTAGTTTCTGCTAAATGGGGCGAGCAAGTTACATACGCAATCATTCCGCTTGGATTCAATAGAGAGTAAGCACTGCTTAACAGATTCCTTTGTAGAGCTACTAATTCCTTTAGATTTACGACAGATTTTCTCCACCTAGCCTCTGGTCTTCTTCTTAGAGCACCAAGACCAGTGCATGGAGCATCAATTAGAATACGATCATACTTATCTAAAAAATTATCAGGCTTAGTGCCATCATTAACAAGAACATCATTATTATTTGTGACCCGCTTTACTAATTCAGCTCTAGTAGGGTTAATTTCGTTTGATATAAATTTGGACTCTGGATGATTAACTTTTATCCAGTTATAAAGATAAGCTGCTTTGCCACCAGGGCCTGCACATAAATCCAACCACTTCTGATTATTTTCAGCAGTTGCTAGGAAGTTCTCTACCACCAATTGAGATCCCCTATCTTGAACTCCAACTCTTCTTTCCAGTACTGGCGGAAATTCAGATGGGATTATGGGAACATTAAATCCATTCGGAATGCCCGGAATTTTAACTCCACCTAGCGATTCAATTTCATTAATAGTTGATTTACCTGGCCAACAAACTAAATCAGGAGCAGCTGGCAAATTGTTTGAACCAAGCAACTCCTCAACTTCTTGCCAATCTTTTAAACAATCATAGAAAGAACTAACTATCCATTCTGGATGACTATATTCAATGCTCAATCTCTGAATAACAGGTAGATCCTGTATCTCAGAAATTGAGGCTTCTTCGGAAGTTACTTTTCTTAAAATGGCATTAACATAAGAGGCTTTAGATTCTCCAGCAACGAATTTTGCAACTTCAACAGTCTCTGAAACTGCTGCATGGTTTGGTACTCGCATTTGGGTTATTTGGTGAATCCCTATTCGAATTAAATCGACTATTTTAGGATCAACCTCATCAATGCTCCTATCCAAATATTTGGAAGCAATATAGTCGTGCTTTCCTTGCATGCGAAGAGTTCCATAAGCCAGCTCAGTGGTAAACGCTCGATTGGATTGTTCCATTTTAGAATTTGAAAGAAGCTCTGGAAGTCTTAAATTTGCATAGGCTCCTTGCCTATTAACTTGAGAAACTAACTCATAAGCAATAAGTCGGGATTGATTAGGTTTTGGCTTACCCAAGATACAAATCCGTTCGATTACTAAGGCCACGAATGAATTCACTAGCGGTCATCGATACTCTTCCGGCAGGTGTTAAGTTCAATATTTCAATTGCACCAGAAGCAGTTCCAACAATCAATCTTTCGGTATCAATTAAGACTTCGCCACATTTTAAAGTTTCATTAACAATTGTCGGCTTTAGCTTTTCAATTTTCAGTCTAAGCTCTCCAAGCATTGTCCAAACTCCTGGATTTTTATGCAAAGCCCGATACGTATTGTAAATGTGCTCGCTAGGTGAATCCCAACTAATCTGACCATCAGCTTTATTGAATTTTGCAGCATAGGAAACTCCAACTTTACTTTGGGGAGTCGGTAGCAGGCCATTAGAAATCATGCTTAATGTCTCTACAGCAAGACCTGCACCCAATTCACTAAGCTCAATTAATACATCTTCCGTTGTTGCATCAACATTTAGCGGTACCTCAAGCACTTTGTAAACAGCCCCGGTGTCAAGCCCTTGGTCAAGTTTAAATACCGAAACTCCAGTCGTCTTATCGCCTGACAAAATTGCGCGCTGAACTGGCGCTGCTCCACGAAACTTTGGCAACACTGAGAAATGGACATTGAGCCAACCAAACTTTGGCAAGCTCAATAGTCTTGGCGTAATAATTTGTCCGTAGGAAATAGTTATAATCAAATCAACTTTTGATTTTGTTATTAGCAGTTCGAAGTCATCCATATTCTCGGGCTTGAAAACTTCTATTTCTTCTTCTTTTGCCCAAACGGCTAGGGGGTTAGAAGTTACGGATAAGCCTCTACCAACTGCCTTATCTTGGCTGGTAACGATCCCAACTAACTCATGATTTTGATTATGTTTTAATGCTGAAGCTAGCGGCCTTGCTATAAGCGAAGTAGATGCAACTATTATCTTCAAATTTACAAACCCTGGCCATGTGTATTATGAGGAGAAATTTTAATTTTTGGCACAAAACCATTTTGATTTGCCAGCCCAAACCAATCAGATTCTCGAATTTCTTTCATGGCAATTTTTCTTTGCTCACTATTCATTCGATCTATGAAAAGCACCCCATTGAGGTGATCGGTTTCGTGCTGTAAACATCTAGCTAATAGTTCAGTCCCCTCAACTACAACTGGATCGCCGTACATATTGAACCCTTTAGCAACCGCCCTAAATGCCCTTGGAGTATCAAACGATAGATTTGGAAAGGATAAACATCCTTCCTCTCCCTCTTGCATTTCCTCACTCAAATCCAGTGTTGGATTAACTAAGTGTCCAAGTTCATCGTCTATATCCCATACGAAAACCCTAAGTGGAACTCCAATTTGAGGAGCAGCTAATCCAGCTCCTGGTGCTGCCTGCATTGTTTGAGTCAGGTCAGAAACTAAGTTCCTAAGCTCTTTGTCAAAATCAGTTACTGGATTTGCGGGCGTAACCAGCACTGGATCCCCAAATAACCTAATTGATTGAACAGTCATGTTCTAATGATACTTCATATTAAAGATCAAATGGATCTAAACGAATTTGAAAAACACTCTTACCTTTTAGCCCTTGCAACCTTACGACATCGTCTAGCATGTCAACAAACTTGCTAGATTCTTCCAGCGACGCTCTGATAATGATTTTACTGTTAGAGCTGTCTATATCTATTGGCCCGTTCACTTCATAGGTGGTAGCAGATTTCAAATTTTCCGAAAACTTTGAGATATCTTTCTTTATACCTGTCACAACGGCCATACGAAAAAAGGGAGGTAACTTAGCAGTCTTGCGCTCTTTAAGAATTTGTTTTACCAAATAAGATGAGTCAGATCTAAGTAAAGATTGAGTGAGAGGATGCTTATTTGGCAAAGAGATAAAAACCTCTGCTAAATCAAGACTTCTATTTAAATTTGAAAACCAAGTATGTCTGGCTAACTCCTCGGAACGCAAAAATGGGCGATTAACTATTCTCTCTCCATCGAACAAAATGACAGCAGCATAAAGGTCTTGAGGCTCTGATCCGGCCGTAGCTAAGACAATATGATTACCCTTTGGCATAAGTCGTATTTGCTTAGTTCCAGAGGAAACTAAAAGTGGAATTTTAGGTAAAGCTCTACCAATCTCTTCAGCTAGGCGTTCAATGCCTTTAGAGATCACATATGGCAAGTTTCCACCACAAAAATTACATCTCCAATCATTGTGCGCTTTATAACAGATATAACATCTTGGTACCTTTCCGGTACCAACAATTTGCAACTTTCCACCACACTCACAATTGGCAGCATTTCGACATTTTGAGCATAAAAATAGATTTCCATACCCCTTCTCAGCAACAGAAACTAAGACATTTCCTTTGGAAGCCCCGATCCTAATCTGAGACAAATATGCGCTTGAATCTTCATTTGTTATAAACCTTCTCTTACTCGGGCTACTAAACTTCTTACGTTCTAGCCAACCTATATCAATCAATCTCTCAATCTCTAAAGAGTGTGAAGCTGAAACAAACATCAATGAAACATCTTGTGCTCGAAGAAGCGAAACATCTCGAGTATTCCAACCAGGAGAATGCAGCTCGTAGTGAGAGTTATCTAAATCAGAAAATACAATTACTGTTGCAGTAGATGATAAAGGAGCAAATATTCCACTCCTAGTTGCTAAAATAATTGCAGGCTCAGCTGAACTAACTATCAAAAAATTTCTATATCTTTCATTCTTAGCTAAATGTGAACCTAGTTCAACTAGTTGATCTCCAAATACTGGCGCTAGAATTTCCTTAAAGTTAAGAATATCTTTCTCATCTGGTACAACCAGCAAAACTTGCCCTATCTTTGACCTTAATTTCACTAATTCTGATATAAATTTGTAAACATCTACCCCTGCAGGTGTATTTACCGCCCATCTAAGTCTTTTATCCATTCTTAGCTCTGAAAACTCAGAGTGATCGAATATTCGAGAAAAGTCATTATTTAGATCTAAATCTGGTGAATCTACTACACTCTTGAAAAATAGCTTTTCTTCTTTAATTATACGAGCTGGTACTGCTTGTTTCAGTAAGTTCCAAAAACTACCACCAAATCGGTTTCTAACCTGCTCTAAATGATAAATCAATTGTTGTGAAATAAAGCCACTTGGCGAACTCACACTTTGAATGAGCTTCTTTTCTCGATTTGAAGAATCAATGTCAGAAATTCCAACAATTAACCCTTCGGTATTCTTTTTTCCAAACTCAACTATTACTTTTGTGCCAATAGTTGCAATAGAAGTTAAACTACTTGGAATTAAGTAGTCATATAGGCCCTCTAGATGAGATACGGGCGTGTCTACTAATACTGAGGCGACTTTTAGTTTTGCTAGATCTTCTTTATCTATTCCAGGTTTGCTCTTTACTGACTGCCGCTTGAGCTTTAGTGGAGCAGTCACTGCTAATTAAAATAAGATTTCAGGGCAGATGCTCGATCGGTCTTTTCCCAAGTGAAATCAGGCAATTCTCTTCCAAAATGACCGTAAGCAGCTGTCTTGCTGTAAATTGGACGAAGTAGATCTAAATCTCTAATGATTGCTGCAGGACGAAGATCAAATACATTTTTAATCGCTTCGCTGATTTTTAAGTTTGAAACCTTCTCAGTTCCAAAAGTCTCA
>LIBD01000018.1 GCA_001437855.1 Actinobacteria bacterium BACL4 MAG-120820-bin23
GTGGAAAGACAAGGTTCAAAAGTAGTTTCGCCTAAGAAAACATCAAAGGCGTAAATACGCTGTTAATCGAGGGAGGGTAAAGATTGTGGGAGTTGAGACAAAAAGAGCAACTCCCACAACTTTCCCAGTAAGAGAAAAACGCATCAGAGTTTTATGGCTTATTCTCCCTACGCTCTTGGTGTTAGGAATTCTCTTTCTTGGGGGATTCTTTTTCGGCGTTCTTCAAAGTTTTGGACTTTTTTCAGTAGTAGTTGACGATAGTTCTGGGGTGAGCCTTGATGCCTACAGGGCCGCTTTAGCTAGCGAAAAAGTGAGGGCAGGCTTAGTCCTAACATTTAGAATTGCCGTGTTGGCAACTGTGTTGTCAACAATTATTGCTTTGATTTTAGCCATATCAATTAGTCGTACCAAGCGCTTTCAAAAATTGATTATCTCCCTTACTCAGTTCAATATTCCAATCCCACATGTAGTGGCAGCAACCGCTATCTTGTTGACTTTTTCGCAATCGGGAATCATTTCTCGTGTTTCGAATGCTATTGGACTTACAGAGGGAACAAGTGACTTTCCAATCATTACTAACGATCCATCTGGCTTTGGAATCCTTCTGTCGTTTTTGTGGAAAGAAATTCCCTTCATGTGTATTTTGATATTAGGGGCTCTACGAGGCCCTGTTACGGCTCTAGATGAGACAGCAAAGACGTTAGGAGCCTCTTATTCGTATCGTCTACGAAAAGTGATTATTCCATATATTTTTCCGTCGATACTGTCAGGGACAATTATCGTCTTTGCATTCACCTTCGGATCCTTTGAGGTTCCATTTATCCTAGGACAGCCTTATCCTCCGATGTTATCGGTAGCTACTTATGAGTTTTATACTGATAGGGATTTAGTCAATCGACCGATTGCGATGGCCCTAGCTACATTAACCTCTTTGTCAATTGCTTTTTTAGTGCTAATTTATATGAGAGTCACCCGCCGGGAGACTAGAAAGAAATGAAATTTAATCTACGAATCCCAATTATTGTTCTTTTCTTGCTTTACCTGTTTGTACCTTTTATTTCAATTATTTTTTGGTCTATTGCTAGAGGGTGGAGATTTCCAGAACTATTACCCACTAGTTACTCTCTCCGTGCCTTTGAAATCGCCATAGATCCATCTGGAGATATCGTCCAGGGAGTGATAACGTCAACACTCATTGCCTTAGTTGTTGGTGTTAGTGCGACCCTCATTGGCAGTTTTGCAGGAAGAGCAATTGCCATGCATAATTTTCGACTAAAGAAATCTTTTCAGTTTTTAGTTCTTGCACCTCTCATCGTACCTGGGTTAGCAGTCACTATGGGTATTCAAATCCTTTTTATACGCTATGGATTGGTGGATACAGTCTTAGGTGTTTGTCTGGCTCACTTGATTCCAACAGTTCCTTATGTTGTCATGATTATGACCGGCACATTCGCAAATTTCGATCGCGCATATGAAGAACAAGGTCAGGTGTTAGGAGCAAGTCGCCTGACTGTGGTCAGAAAAGTTACTATTCCAATGGTAATTCCAGGGCTGTCGGTCTCTTTTCTGTTTGCCTTTGTGATTTCATGGAGCGAGTACATTCTCACCTTGCTGGTGGGTGGAGGAAGCATAAAAACTTTACCCTTAGTCCTTTTTTCTTTTTTAAGAGGTAGTGATTTGCCACTTGTTGGAGCTGCAAGCATCGTCTTCATGATCCCACCATTGATTTTACTTCGGTTTACAAGTAAGTACTTAGTTGGACGATCGTCTTCTATGACGGGACTGGGGAGCGTGTGATGTCATCAGGAGTTAGTGCTGTCAACATCAAGAAAAATTTTGGTGATAATGAAGTCCTCAAAGACATTAATCTGGACGTTAAGGAGGGAGAGTTAGTATCAATACTTGGGTCCTCTGGATGCGGAAAGACAACGCTGTTAAGAATTGTAGCGGGTTTGGAGTACGCCTCAAGTGGCGATGTTTACTTCGGAAACGAACTTCAAAACAACATCAGTGTTGAAAAACGATCTATTGCCATGGTTTTTCAAAAGGCATTGCTATTTCCAAACATGACTATTGCAGAGAATATTGCTTTTTCCCTGCGAGCAAAGGGGGAGAAGGTTGAAAACCTCAAAAAGCGTGTGGATGAAATGCTGGAGCTCGTGCGGCTTCCTGGATTTTCAAATAGAAGACCTGGCGAACTCTCCGGGGGACAAGAGCAAAGGGTTTCGTTAGCTCGCTCACTAATTCGCAATCCAAAAGTTCTGCTTCTCGATGAGCCCCTAAGCGCTTTGGATGCAAATCTAAGAGTAGAAATGCGAACTTTTATCCGGGAAATACATGATAACTTTAAGATGACAACACTTTTTGTCACCCATGATCAGGAAGAAGCTATGGCGATATCAGATCGAATTGCATTTATGGATTCAGGGGTATTGGAACAATTAGGAGTTCCGGAGTCATTTGTATCAGCGCCTGAAAGTGCAAAAGTTGGAAAATTCTTTGGATGCAAAAATCTGCTAGAAGGAAAATTGCAAAATGGCAAGTTCACAATTAAGGGTCTAGAGTTAAACACAGAAGAACACCTAACAAGGTCGAGAGTTATTGCAGCTATTAGGCAGGAAGACTTGTCGCTGAGTGAAATAGGAGTTCCTGACTCTTTCGCTGCGCAGATAATAGATTGGCAATTTGTAGGCTCAAGAGTTTTGGTGAGATGCGATGTAATTGCAGACGGAGGTGGGCCGACAGTATTTGTTGAAGTAGATAGATTTGAAGATCTTTCAAGAAGTGCGAAAATATTCATTAAGTACAGCCCGAGACGAATTCACCTGATTACTAGCAAAGATTCAAATTAGTATGGCAGAGATACATCTAGGTTCAGCTGATTGGAATTTTTGGCCCTTAACAAGGGATTATGATCAAATATTTCAATACCTAAAAGCGCTTGAAATCTCCAATGTTGAAATAGGAATCTACGAGCCCAGCAAAGAATTGACTAAAGAAAACCTAGAAAACCTGCTGAATAAAGCAGAGAATCTAAACATCAATGTAACGGCTGTTCTCTTCTCCTTGATTCAGGATTTTTGGGAGGATGGTGCTCTCTCAAATAGTAGAAGTAATTATTTAAGTGAGTTTGAAAAGTTCTTGTCAGCACTCGAAACCCACGGGATCAAAAATGCAAATGTTTGGACAGGGGTAGACCTTCGAGATTCTGACCCAGAAGAAATACATAAATGCCTGGAAAAAATGAACTTTCTTGCAGCAAGCTACTCTGGCACCGTCTCAATTGAATATAAAGAGGGAACTTATTTTCACGACGCTGAAGTTACCCTAGCTTCCCTAGAAGAGTTTGAAAACCTCAAAATACTTCTGGACACAGGACATGCTTATGCTCTTAATGAGGATCCAGTGAGATTAGTACAAACCTTTCATAAGGTTAATAAATTGGGAGCAATTCACTTAGGAGATGCTGAGTTTGGCAACTCTGATGACGATCTTCCATGTGGAAGATTGCATGACTTTGATTTGTTTGTAAAAGCGTTGCAAGATCTGGACCTATCTGTAATTGCAAACTTCGACCTTTACGGCGCTGCCATTGATTCTTCAGGCCCTGGTGCAATATCTATTGTTAAAGAGAGTCTCAGTCACTTGAAAGACAGCGGATTGTGAAAAATAGATGAGAGCTATTGTGCTGCAATCGCCATTACAAACCACTACGCAAGAGGTGAAGATAGATTCCTTAAGAGATGACTTTGGGGTTTTGAAAATATTGTCGACAGGGATTTGCGCGGCAGATGGATACCTTTACTCAGGAAAGCACCCCTGGAGTATTGAATACCCAATTATTCCAGGGCACGAGATATTTGGAGAAATTGTCGAATTGAACTCATCTGCAAAAGACTCTTTTTGTATTGGTGACCAAGTAACTTTACAGGTCTTAATTCCTTGTTACTTATGTGAGCCTTGTTTGAACCAAAGATTCAATCTGTGCCTCAAAGCTTGCCACTTTGGCAGTTGCGAGAGAGGTGGATTCGCTGACTTTATTCGGATTCCACAAGGAGCTCGTGTGCATAAATTCGAAGAGAAGGTAGATTCAGAAATCGGAGCTTTGGCAGAAACGTTTGCAAATGCCTTTTTCTGTCTTGACTTAGCGAATCCCTTGCCAAATGCAAAGGTTTTGATAATGGGGTTAGGCTCAATCGGAATGTCAATTGCACATATCGTCAGCGAACGCTATCCGCAGTTAGATCTTTGGGGATTAACATCAAGTGCATGGAAAAGGTCAATGTTCGAACAATTAGGGGGCCGATGTATAAATGGTCTCAATGATTCATCGGAGCGCTTTACCAATTCATTTGATGTTGTGATTGAGTGCTCGGGTTTTGAATCGAATCTTGAATTTGGTCTTGATGCAATCAAGCCGGGCGGTAGATTTATTCAATATGGTGTTTTTAGAGATAAAGTCTCGATTGACTTCAATGTCTTTGCAGAGTTTAAGTCTATCAATTTATTAGGAGGGCATTTGGCGAATGACGATGCCTTTGAAAAGGCAACAGTCTTTCTGGGGCGTAATCCAGATAGAGTTCGAAAGATAATTTCGCAAAGAGTCTCATTCAATGATTTTTCTGATGCATTCCATTCAACGAATAGACAGAAAATCAAAACAATTTTCGTTCCAGAGGGGATGTCTAGGTAGATATGGTGTCTGAGGCAAAAGAGCATGACTCTTGCATAAGTGAAATAGATTCGATTCGAAGAATTGGCAAGATGGCAGTGGATCTTGGATTAGTAGTTGGATCTGGTGGGAATATCTCTATTTTATTGCCAGAGGAGCAGGCTTTTGTCATTACAGGCACTGGAACCCAACTGGATAATTTAGATCAAGATAGCTTTGCAAAAGTTGCATTAGATGGCGAGATACTCTCTAATGGGGTTAAACCTTCATCCGAATTTCGCGTGCACTTAGCTGCTTATCAGAGTAGACCTGATATCTCTGTGTGTATTCATTTACACCCGCAAAAAAGTGTACTTCTTGCAGCCCTTGGCTTAGAAGTTAAATTCTTGACGATTGATCACGTCTACTATTTACGTAAGGTTTCTTCAATCCCGTGGATTCAGTCAGGGACCAAAGAAATCGCGGATGCTGTATTTCGGGAGTTGAAATCAAGTAACGTGATCATCTTGGAGAATCATGGATGCGTCGTGGTCGGGAGTGGGCCTGAAATTGCTTTTTCTAGGGCTTTAAATCTAGAGGAAGCCGCTGATCTCACCTTGCAATCTCGCTTGGTAGGAATTGAGCCAAATCCTGTACCACCTGCGTATTGGGCTTATCTAGAGGAGAAAGGCCTATGAAAAGTTACTTCGCAATTCTAGATATAGGCGGGTCGGGAGTTAAATTATCATGTCGTTCAGAAGATGGTATGGACTCTTTCACCGAGCGCGAACATCTCTTGCCAGTCATTCAAGAGCAGTCAGCGACTCAACATCCTGGCGTAATGTTTGAGACTCTCTTGCGAATACTAAGAAAGTGTGGAGAACGGCTGGGAAGTACTCGTCGAGTTAGGAAAATTTACATCTCAACTCTTAGACAAGGTTTCACGTTGCTTCGAGATGACGAGGAGTTAACTTCTTTAATTTACAATTCTGATTCAACCGGGTCAAGCTCCAAAGATGACGTCAAAGACTATGGTATGCATAAAATCTATGAAGAAACAGGCCATTGGTACGCACCCCAGCTCACGCTTCCAAAACTAGTTCACTTAAAACGAGCGAGCTCAGATATTTTCAGAGGTGATGTTTCTCTTTCTTTTTTTCATGATTGGGTCATATGGAAGCTGACAGGACACAAAATAAGTGAGGCGACATTACTTGCCTCAGGTCAACTTTGGAATATAGAGAGTGGGCAAGTCCACTTTGAACTATTAGACCAATTCGGTTTATCGAGAGACCTCATCTCTCCACTTAGATCATTTGGTAGCAGTGTTGATTACATTGATGCGAGTGTTTTGGAGAGGATTGGGCCCGCCTGGCAAGACTGCTTAGTTAGTGTCGGAGGAGGGGATTCACATTTTCTTCACTACGGCGCGGTGGGTCGGCGAAATGGAGCCTTTGTAATCTCCGCCGGATCATCAACGCCAATAAGTGTAATACTAGATAACTCAAAGAATTTTCAAAAAGCTCAGCCTTGGATATCACCAACTTTTCAAAAGAATAGATATTTTGTCGAGGGGAATCTTGGTTATCCGGGCTCATACTACAACTGGCTGATGACGAAAAATGGCGTAAGTGAAATAGAAGCGTCCTCAATCAAATCTTGTACAGTAAATAGTATCCCAGTGGTGCTAGCTTCATGTTTGTCCTGGAGTCAAGAGAGTTGGGAGCGAAGGCCACCATTTACGATAGTGAATATGAAAAGCTACCACTCTGTAAGCGATATTGCTTTAAGTCTAATTATCGACTATGCAATCGGGATCAAAAGTCAAATAAATTCGATGAACGATTCATGGCCGATAGAAGTAGTAATCACTGGAGGAGGAGCAAGTAGCATTCTGGGCAAAGTTCTAGCAACCTTAATGAACCAAGAGATTCGAATCAATAAATCTTCTGAAGTTGCCTTAGATGGAGTATTTCTGCTCGAGGGTGAAGGTTCACCAGAAACATTTGAGACTTTTGAACCAGCAGATTCTAATACCCAAGCAAATTTAATTGACTTCGAAATATTGCACAGAGAGAACTACTCCAGCGTTGAAAACCTAAAGGAGCTGATAGAAAGTGTCCACTAATTCAAAAAGAGCACTTGTAACTTGCGAAAGCACTCCGAAATTTATTGAGCAAATCCAACAAAGAGGGTTTGCGATCCACCAAGCTGGCTGGGGAAAGAGCGGCATTCCACTGGATAAGGCTAGCTTGATTACTGCTTTGAAGGATTGTGACATTGCATTTATTGAGCTTGAGGAGATAGATGCAGAGGTGATAGAAAAGTGTCCTAAATTAGGTCTTATTGGAGTGGCACGGGGAACGCCAATAAATGTTGACTTGGCTGCATGTAAGTTAAAGGGAATATCAGTAACGACCACTCCTGCAAGAAACGCAGATGCAGTTGCTGATTACTGCATTGCGATGATGATTGTTGCTTCGCGAAGTATTTTTTCAAGTTCGTTGCATCTGAGGGAGAAAGGTTGGAATTATGAAGGACAACTTCCTTATTTAAAGTTTAGAGGCTTTGAAATTGGAAACAAAAAAATAGGTCTTTACGGGCTGGGTAATATCGGCCTGAAAGTCGCTAAAAGATTGCATTACGGTTTTGGAGTAAAAGTATTTTTCTATGACCCATTTGTAGAAATCTGTGCTGAGGCTGAGAAAGTGAAATCTCTAGATGAGCTATTTGAGATTTGTGACATAATTTCGCTGCATGCTCCAATAAATGAAGCAACAAAAAACTCCATTACTCAAGATCAATTAGAAAAATTGGGTCGAAAAGGTGTCTTAATAAATGCCGCACGAGCAGGTTTAATCGAGGAGATAGCCTTATTAGAGGCCTTGGAACAGAATAGAATTAAGGGAGCGGTGCTCGACGTTTTTTGGAATGAACCACTTGAAAGCAATTCCAACTGGCTTAAATTAGAAAATGTCATTTGTACTCCTCATATTGCAGGAGCCACATTCGATGTCATTCAGAATCACTGCGAGAAGTTAATTTCGGACCTAGATTACTGGTTAACGAGAGAAATGGATAGGAATCCGGACAATGGATAAAGAAGATCTGCTGGGTAAGTGGAAATTAATGAGTCTCATTAGAGAGTTCGATTTACATGTCAAAGACTTCTCTCAGTCAGATGAAGCGTTTGGCTATTTTCACACATCGATTGGGCAAGAGGCAGTCTCGGTTGGCGTCATACCAAACATAAATGAAAATGATTATTTAACCTCAACCTACAGGAATCACTCGCATGGCATAGCCCGTGGACTAGATATCAAGCGTATGTATGCGGAAATGCTAGGTCGAGAGACTGGGTACTGCAAGGGTATTGGTGGTTCAATGCATATTGCAGATCAGTCCCGAAATTTTATTGGATCTATGGGAATTGTGGCAGGAGGTATACCCATTGCAGTTGGGGCTGCGTTTGCCTCCAGATACAAAAAGTCTAATCAAATAGCTATTTGTTTCTTCGGGGACGGGGCAGTGCATCAAGGAGCATTTCACGAGGGGTTGGAGTTTGCTTCGAAGTTTGAATCTCCAGTTCTATTCATTTGCGAAAACAATCTATATGCCGAGTCCACCGCTGTCGAGTATCACTTGATTCATGAATCTGTGATTAATTATGCTCAAGGCTATGGTTTAAAGTCAGCCAAGATAGATGGTAATGATCTCGAGCGGGTGCATGAGGTGAGTCAGGAATTTATCGAATGGGTGAGGCGAAATCAGAAGCCAGCATTTATTGAGTTCATGACTTACAAAATGAGTGGGCAATACGAAGGTGACAAACAAACATATAAGCCAACTGATGAAATAGCCTATTGGGCTGGCAGAGACCCATTAGTTTTATTGGCAAATAAAATGATGATTGAATACAAGGTTGATCCTAATTTATTCCTAAAAATTGAATCAGAAAATAAAGAGTTGGTGCAAGCTGCCTTTAATGCTGCAAATAACGACCCCTATCCATCTATTGACGTTATGCGTGACGCGGTATACGCGGAGACATTATGACTTCCAGATTACTCACTTACAAAGATGCAATAAATGAAGCCCTTCGGCAAGAAATGCAGGCTGATTCTCGAGTCTTTCTCATTGGAGAGGACGTCGCGGGGGGCGCAGGTCGCGATGAATTTCCAGGTGCAACCGATGCCTGGGGTGGTCCATTTGGAGTCACAAAAGGACTTGTAACTGAATTTGGCAGGGAGAGAGTAATTGACTCATTGCTGGCAGAAACAGGTTTTGTGGGGGCTTGCATCGGTGCTGCATTTGCGGGGTTGAGACCAGTTGCAGAAATAATGTATGCAGACTTCCTAGGGACTTCATTCGATCAAATTTTGAATCATGCTGCCAAGTTGCGTTTCACGTATGGGGGAATTTCGAGTATTCCTTTAGTCATTCGCACGGTAACAGGGGCAGGTTTTAGGGCCGCGTCAGAACACTCGCAAATGCTAATCTCAATCTATTCTCATGTTCCAGGACTCAAGGTAATTGCCCCCTCTAACGCTTTTGATGCTAAAGGTTTACTAATTTCTGCAATTCGAGATCCTGATCCAGTCATTTTCATGGAACACAAGCGCCTTTATATGAGGGAATCTATGGTCCCAGAAGCACCTTATGCAATTCCAATTGGAAAAGGAGATATTAAGAGAATTGGGAACTCCATCACTATTGTTGGAGTGCAAAAAATGGTAAACACGGCATTGGATGCCGCAAACATCTTAGAAAAGGAAGGGATACATGCAGAAGTAATCGACCCTAGGTCTTATTCTCCTCTTGATATTGAATTGATTTGTGAATCTGTAGAAAAGACTGGCTTTCTACTTATTGTTGATGAATCGCACCCTCGCTGTTCAATCGCTTCAGATATTTCATCGCAAGTCGTCGACAGGGCCTTTGCGAGCCTAAAAGGACCTATTAAAATGTTAACGGGACTGCACACTCCAGTCCCGTACTCTCCTCCTCTTGAGGATTTTTTCATTCCATCAGTAAATGAAGTTGTTCGATATTGCACATCTATGATTAAGGGAGAGAACATTGTCAACAGATATTAAAAAAGTTGTTCTAGTTTGTGACACTATGAACGAAATTGATGATCAATTTGCCATTGCCTATGCAATCGGCTCTCCATCAGTAGAAGTTCTTGGAGTAATTTCGAGTCAAAATACCCTAGTACATGGGTCAAGATCGGTAGATATTTACAAAGAAGAGGCTGATAAAATACTTAGCTTGTGCGGTAAGAGCCAAATTCCTTCATTAAAGGGCGCAAGAGGGCCTATGGAATCAAAAGAAGATGTTCAGGAGTCGGAGGGTCTCGACTTCATGATCTCTCTTTGCGATAGTGGTGTTGATTTTTCGATACTGGCAACAGGGCCCGCGACCGATGTGGCTATGCTCCAACTAGTTCAGCCTGAGAAAATAAAGAAGTTACCAATAATATGGGCGGGCTCATTTCCTGACAAAGAGACATGGCAGAGATATAAGTATGGAGAGTTAAATGCACGAGCTGATATCCAAGCATGGCGGGTCATGTACGAATCTGTTGAGAATCTAACGGTGCTACCAGGTTGGCCTGGTGTTGTTAAAGTAGATGTAGACAGCGATCAATTCGTATCCGAACTCAGGAGCAAGTCTCACGAACTGACGGATTATCTCGCGTTAATTCTTGAACAATGGTGTGTGGGAAAGAAACAGCTTGACATGGATTCAAGGCGAAAGAATCGAAAAGTACTATGGGATATTGTCAATGTTTCCTATTATTCTGTTCCAGGTGCGTTGAAAATGGAAGAGCGACCATTGCCGTACATCGACGCAACAGGTGCTATGCACTGGGACCAGTTGGGTAAAAGTAGGGCAATTTGTATCGATGTTGACAACGTTGCTGTCATGAATGATTTTTGGTCATCGGTAGACAATCTTACTTAGCCAAATGAAACTAATGGATTTTCATTTTCATCACAAGAGGTTGAAAAACGAATTTTAAATCGATCTGGGTGGTACCAGGTTTTGGAGTGCATCACGGTACGTAATTTCTCGTCACTATCAATTGACTCTTTGATTAGGCAATCTGCCCCAACTACCAGCTCTAGCAAAGAGGAAATTCTTAAATCCGGTTTTCCAACTGAAATTTCTGTTTGCGAACCAGCGATTGAAATTCCATGCTGTGCTCTAAGTTCATCCTCCAAAGAACCCTCAAGGTGAAAATCACGTTCACTCCTCAGATAAGCCAGCGGAATGGTTACTGACTGAACCGCCATCGCTATCTGATCTCCAAATCTAAGTCGGGAAAATTTCAAAACTTTCGAACCTATGGGGATTCTAAGTTTTTTTGAGATGATTAAGTCTGCAGAAGAAGATTTTTTCCACAGTATCACATTTTTTGGAATCATCCCTTGAGATTTAATCTCTGCACTGAAAGACCGACACTTTGCCGAGAGCGAGAAACAATTGTTGGACACATATGTTCCAGAACCAGGTCTTCTTTCAATAATACCCTGCACTATGAGATTTTCAATTGCGTGCCTAAGCGTCATTCGAGCAACATTAAGTTTTACAGCCAACATCCTCTCTCCCGGAATTTTTTCTCCAGGATTATATAAACTCACTATCCGCTTTAACTCTTCCTCAAGAAAAATCCCTACACTTTTTGTGCTCATGGGGATAGGTTTACACGGATAAAGCTAAAAAGTAAATAGAAATCAATCAACTATATTAGATAACATTTATTTATATTTGAACTATTTGCACACTGATACATTAATTCCACACTTACTTTCTGTAGTGGCGCCTATTTCGAATACGTACAATTCGTACCAAAGTTGCCTCGGATCTAGGACTTCTATTAAAAGTTGTCAAATTTATGGGG
>LIBD01000019.1 GCA_001437855.1 Actinobacteria bacterium BACL4 MAG-120820-bin23
GATGAAAAATTAGGAATTGCAGTCTTTGTTGCACTCCTGGTCCACGCATTTAGTGATGGTTTAAATACCGTCTCATTACTTATTAAAAGTGGAAAGTGGAGTAGAAAAGCTATCTGGCTACTTGGGGTTGACTCAGTTGCCAGAATAAGTGGGGCAGCAATTGGTGCCAGCCTTACTATCAGCAGCAATCTAACTGCTATTTATTTAGCAGCATTTTCTGGCATATTAATTTACCTAGCTACTAGCCATATCCTGCCTGAAGCTCACGCCAGGCATGAATCACGTTGGACATTAATTTCAACGTTAGCTGGAGTTGCAATTATGTGGGCCTTGGTAAGTCAACTAGAGGCTATTCACGCTCATGCTCATAGTGATGGTGTTGAGCACTCTGCTACTCATGAAGAAGATGGTGTGCATGAGGATGATAAGCATGAGGATGATGATCATGAAGAGGGTGAGCACAGTGATGAAGAAGATCACGATCACGCTGAATAGATAATTTATATGAATAAATCAGAGGTAAAAGTAATTGGTGCGCTAAAGCGCGAAGGAAAATTTGCTAGCGCTCAAACCCTTTACCAATCACTACGAAAAAGTGGTGAATCAACTGGTCTAGCAACTGTATATCGCACGCTACAAAAAGCTGCTGCTGAAAATACAGTTGATGTATTAAGAACAGATGAAGGTGAGGCCCTGTATCGCTTGTGTGAAACTGGGCATCACCATCATTTAATCTGTACTAGTTGTGGCAAGACAGTTGAGGTTGAAGGTAGTGCAGTTGAAAAATGGGCAAATAATATGGCTAAAGAAAATGGATTTAGACAGGTAAGGCATGTAGTTGAATTATTTGGCACCTGCGCTAAGTGTTAAGTATGGGTAACTTTCGCGGTATTCCAACCCCTGTTTGCCCAGCATGCGGTGGTAACTTAATTCAGATAACGGCAAGTTTTGATCCAGACACTTATGAGTTAGATATGTACTTACTAGATAATGCACAGTGCGCTAATTGCCAAGCTTTACTGACTGCGCCAACACCATCTGATTACACAGCAGCTTAAGTTAAGCCTTACCAAATCTGCGCTCACGCTCAGCATAGATCTCAATTGCTCGCCACAGTGTGCGCCGATCTGCATCTGGCCAAAGGACATCCAAAAATACCATCTCGGCATACGCCGATTGCCACATCAGAAAATTACTAGTTCGCTGCTCACCAGATGATCTTAAAAATAAATCAACATCACTCATCTGTGGGGCATAAAGATACTTAGTAAAGATCTTTTCATTTAATGAATCTGGCTTTATCTTCTTACGCAATGCATCCTTAGCAATTGCAGTGGCCGCATCTAATATTTCTGCTTGGCCGCCATAGTTAATACACATATTTAAGGTTAAAACCTTATTATTCTTAGTAAGCACTTCTGCCTGCTTTAGCTCGGTGATAACACTTGACCAAAGTTTTTTTTCTCTGCCCACCCAGCGAATCTTTACCCCTAAATCATTTAATTCATCCCGGCGATCATGAATCACCTGCCGATTAAATCCCATTAGGAATTTAATCTCCTCTGGGGATCGGCGCCAATTTTCAGTTGAGAAGGCGTAAACACTTAACTCTTTGACACCAATTTCAATCGCGCCATGCACAATATCAACTAATGCCAACTCACCTGCTTCATGACCGGCTGTTCTTGCTAATCCTCGCTGCTTTGCCCATCTGCCATTGCCATCCATAACTATGGCAACATGATTGGGAATTTGTTTTGGATCTAACTTTGGTGGCCTAATTGAGCTGCGATGAGGTGTCGGTGATTTAATAACTTTTTTGCGAGATACTTTTTTACTCTTACTTTTACCCTTAACCTCGCGTGCTGCTTTAACTACAACTCTAGCCACGACTTACCCGCTCAACTAATGGCAGCGAGCGCAATCCCCGCTCCAAATGCCATTGTAAATATGCCGCAACTAAACCTGATGCCTCGTTGCGATTTTTTGCCTCACTCATTGCTGCCTTTTCCCAATCACCAGTTAGTAGATTAGCCATTAATTCTAATGTGGCAGTACTTGGGCTGGCACAAGCTGCTGGCTTACAGGTTAAACACACACTGCCACCACCTTGGAGTGAGAAAAACTTATGTGGGCCAGGGGCATCACACCTGGAACAGATAGTTAATGATGGGGCATACCCGGCGACCGCTAATGATCTTAAAAGGTAGGCATCTAAAATTAAGGATGGATCATATTTACCCTGTGCTAGCGCTTTAAGTGAGCCGACCACAAGTAAGTACTGTTGCAGAGCTGGTTCATGTTCGGCAGTTGTAAATCGCTCAGCTGCTTCTAATATGGCATTGGTTACCGTCCAACTTTGATAATCACTAGAGAGCACATCACCATAATTTTCAATACTTACTGCTTGGGTAATCGTGTCAAAGGTTCGGCCGGTATAAAGTTGTAAATCAACATAACTTGCTGGTTCTAATCTGGCACCAAATCTAGATTTAGTTTTTCGCACTCCCTTAGCCACCGCCTTAATTCGGCCATGCTCTTTAGTAAATAGGGTAATTATGCGATCTGCCTCCCCTAATTTTTGGGTGCGCAAGACAATTGCAACATCTCGATAAACCGGCATACCCCCTAAGTTACTAGAGGGGTAGGTCAGAGTTAGTTAGCGAACTGCACGATTGATCGAGGAGATAACTGCTTTAAGCGCAGCGGTGGTGGTGCTGGGATCAATTCCCACTCCCCAGTAAACCTTACCTGCGATCTCGCACTCTAAGTAGGCAGCAGCTTTTGCATCCCCACCAGCTGAGAGTGCGTGCTCGTAATAATCTAACACCCGAAGATTTAATTTTGGTTCATGGCTATTAACAATTGCTACAAAAGCTGCAATTGGACCATTTCCTTTACCAGATAATTTACTCATAACCTGGTTATCAATTAACTCAATGGATAGATCAACATCTTGATCCATCTGTGAAGTTTGGGAAAGGCCAGCTAATTTAAAGCGGCCCCATTGATTACTTTTTGCCGGTAGGTACTCATCCTCAAAGCTATGCCACATTGCCTCCGGGGAAACCTCGCCCCCTTCACTATCGGTAATTGATTGAATTACCTGACTAAACTCAATTTGTAATCTACGTGGTAGATCTAATTGATGTTCATGTTTCATCAGGTAGGCAACCCCACCTTTACCAGATTGGCTATTTACTCTAATTACCGCTTCATAACTTCGACCAATATCTTTTGGATCAATTGGTAGGTAAGGAACTGCCCAGGTGAAGTTATCTTTATCAGCTCCGGCAGCGATGGCATCTTTTTCCATATGCTCAAAGCCTTTTTTAATTGCATCTTGGTGGGAGCCAGAAAATGCAGTAAATACTAAATCGCCACCATATGGATGCCGCTCTGGCACTCGTAATTGATTGCAGTACTCAACAGTTCGTCTGACCTCATCAATATCGGAGAAATCAATCTTTGGATCTATGCCATGGCTTAACAAATTAAGACCTAGAGTAATTAAACAAACATTTCCAGTTCGCTCGCCATTTCCAAAAAGTGTGCCCTCAATTCGATCCGCCCCAGCTAAGTAGCCAAGCTCTGCTGCTGCTACCCCAGTGCCCCGATCATTGTGTGGGTGCAAACTTAAAATAACTGAGTCGCGATACTTTAAGTTTCGATGCATCCACTCAATTGAGTCGGCGTAAATATTTGGAGTTGCCATCTCAACTGTGGCTGGCAAATTCATAATTGTTTTCCAGGCCGGTGTTGGTTGCCAAACATCATTTACCGCATTACAAACCTCAAGGGCAAACTCAAGTTCAGTACCGGTGTATGACTCAGGTGAGTACTCAAATGAGACTAATGTGCCTGGAACTGTTTTAACTAAATCTAAACAGATTTGGGCACCATCGGTGGCAATCTTTTTAATACCCGCTTTATCTTGGCCAAAAACTACTCGGCGCTGCAAAGTTGAGGTTGAGTTATATAGATGAACTATCGCCTGCTTTGATCCTTGGATAGATTCAAAGGTACGCTCGATTAAGGGTTTTCTAGCTTGGGTTAAAACTTGAATCACAACATCATCTGGAATTAATTTATCCTCAATAATTTTGCGAATAAAATCAAAATCAGTTTGGCTAGCTGCTGGAAAGCCAACCTCAATCTCTTTGTAACCCATCTTTACTAACAACTTAAACATAGCAAGTTTGCGATTAGCATCCATTGGATCAATTAAGGCTTGATTGCCATCTCGTAAATCAACTGAGCACCACTTTGGCGCTTTACTCATTGCTTTACCTGGCCAGGTGCGATCATTAAGAGAGCCATTATTTGGAAATGGATTAAATCTTGCATACCGCGATATCGGCATTTTAGAAGCGCTTTGTTCTGGAAAGTTACTCATTTTATTTTTTCTCCTCGTCGGTTAAATGTGGTCTACCGGTGCGACCAACCTCCGCGACGAGGGGACCGGTTACTTGGCCCCGCCGCGGCGAGTAAGAAGAAGTGAAGACAGGCGTAATGAAGCGTGTAGTTGTAGTGACAAACCTGTCGTTAACATGGCTTAAGGCTAACTGATCTAAAGTAAATTAACCAAATTTGGCTTTAAAACTCATTTCAATTATGCATAAAACTGCTTATCCTTAACAGATGAGCATTACTGAAAATAAGCCATTCTCTGCTCCTAGGCCGCAGGCGTATGCCCAAATTCCAGATCCAATCTTTCGCTCGGCTTGGAAAAAAGATTCAAAGCTGCCAGGTCCTAGCCCATTACTAGCTGATTTTATTACTGCAATATTTATGATTAATACGCCAAAGTTTTTACTTAAGATGCAACGAACCTACGGCCAAACCTGTTCTTTCTTTTTATCTAGAAGATTATTTATTGGTGCATTCTCACCTGAAGCGGTTCATCAAGTAACAGTTGCACAACAACACAATTTTGTTAAGGGTGTTGGTTTTGCCCGAATGCGTAAGGTTTTAGGTGAAGGCTTATTAACCAATGAGGAGCCAATCCACCTGGCTCATCGAAGAATGATGCAACCACCATTTCACCATGGAAATTTAGATTCCTATGTGGCCTTGATGCATCAATTAGTTGAGCAACACACAAACAACTGGCAGGATAAAAATGAAATCAAGTTAGCCCCAGAGATGATGGCATTAACTCTTGAAATCGTAAGTAGATGTCTATTTGGCTTAGATTCTGCGCAATATACAAGTGCGATCGCGAGCTCAATGGAGGTGGCAATTGATCGAATCGAACGAACTATGTTGCCAGGACTGGAGCGCTTTGATAACTCAGCGATTAAGTACTTTAGATCCTTTGAGCAGGCCTCTGACCGCTTAGTTGATATTGCTGAATCAATTATTAAAAAACGGATTGAAAGTGGCGAGAAAAAGGATGATGACTTACTGGGAATTTTATTGCAGATGCAAGATCAAATCTCAAAGGAGCATATCCGAGATGAGGTATTAACCTTAATTTTAAGTGGCCATGAAACTACAGCAAATGTTATGAGTTGGGCTTTTTCATACCTTTCTAAAAATCCAAAGGTTAGATTGATGTTAGAAAAAGAGGCAGATGAGGCAAAGTGGATTACCGAGCATCGCACCCCGACCTACCAAGAGTTAGAGGAGAGCTCACCAATTGCCTCTGCAATTTTGCAAGAGACAATGCGGCTTGCACCCCCAGTTTGGGTGGCACCAAGAATTGCAACTGTTGATTGCCAAATAGCGGGTGTGAATATTCCAAAGGGAGCTCATGTATTAGTTAGTCAGTATGTAACGCATAGAGATCCAAAGTACTTTCCAAATCCAGAGAGCTGGCAGATAGAGAGATGGCTAGATGCTAATTTTGAAAACTCACTACCTAAAGGGGCCTACTTTCCATTTGGTGGTGGCAGCCGTAAATGTTTAGGTGAGTACTTTGCCATTGCTGAGGCGAGATTGATTTTATTAATGGTGGCGAAAAGATTTAGATTAGATGGAAAATTTCCAAAGGTTCAACCGCGGGCCACATATCGACCAAAGGGTGAGGTAAAAAACAAGGTTAGCCTGCGCTAACTATCTTTAGAAAGTTAGTTTAATGAAAGTGATGGATACTTATCAGTTACTAACAAAAATGCATATCCATAAATCCGATTCCAAAAAGCAATTACCTTAACTACCTCTTCTGCCTTATCTTCTGGATAGGTGCCAGTTCTAACCACTGAAAACCAGGCCACTAAGGTAAGTGCTAAGCCATAAATGCCATATAAGAAGCCAACAATATAAAGTGGAATAGCTAAAAACCACTTAACCAGCGGCAACCAAGGTGAGAGTTTTTTACCACCATCAATCTCTGGGTAAATTAGTCGAACCTTTTCATTTGATTCAATTGATGGGTAGGAATCGGTTAATACTAAAACATAGATTGTGACTCGATTACTAAGCTCTAAAAATGCTTTATTAAAAGCTAATACATAGGATGGATACTTATTGCGAAATAACAGCGCCAAGATTGTTGGTAAAAATAGGATGCCACCTGCTATGCCCATGGCCTCATCGGCAAAATTTGAAAAACTGCCTAAAAAAACTAGTACTGGAAAGGCTAGTATCAATCTAATTAGCGCTGTATTTTTATCCCGATTATCTAGATCAACACTTATTTCAGTCATTATTTGATTGCTCATACTGCAACCCTATCTAAAGTACTGGCAAATACCGACCAAGCTCATAGGCGCTAACCTGTTTGCGATACTCATCCCACTCAGCGCGCTTATTAAGTAATACATACTCAAAAACATCTTTACCTAAGGTTTTCTTTACTAACTCACTTTTTTCCATAGCGCTAATTGCCTCTGCTAAATCAGTTGGTAGTGGAGTTGGGTTGGTATTTTCAGTCAACTCATAATTACCCTCAACTCCGGCAATACCTGCGGCAATAATTACGGCATAAGCTAGATATGGATTACAAGCAGAGTCAGGAGATCTAACCTCAATTCGAGTTGAGGCCTCCTTCTTTGGTTTATAAGTTGGAATCCGAACCATTGCATTGCGATCACTTTGAGCCCAGGTAGCAAAGGCTGGCGCCTCACCACCACCACTTAATCGCTTATATGAATTAACCCATTGATTAGTAATTGCAGTAATTTCAGATGCGTGCTTAATGATGCCTGCAATAAATGATCTACCAACTTTAGATAATTGCATTGGCGCACCCTCTTCATAAAATGCATTTTTCTCACCCTCAAATAATGAGATGTGAGTATGCATGGCAGAGCCTGGGTGATTAGTAAATGGCTTTGGCATAAAAGATGCATAAAAACCTTGATCTAATGCCACCTCTTTAATTACATGTCTAAATGTCATGATGTTATCGGCAGTAGATAATGCATCGGCATACCTTAAATCAATCTCTTGTTGGCCAGGTGCGCCTTCATGATGTGAGAACTCAACTGAGATTCCCATCGCCTCTAAAATCGTAATTGCCTGTCTTCTAAAATCATGACCAACTACAGATGGGGTGTTATCAAAGTAGCCGGCAGAATCAACTGGTATTGGCTCTTGACCTGGCTTTGGTTCATCTTTAAATAAGAAAAATTCAATCTCTGGATGGGTGTAACAGGTATAGCCGAGTTTGGCTACCTTTTCTAAGGTCTGCTTTAACACTCTTCTAGGATCAACCGATGCTGCTTTGCCATCTGGCATTGTGATATCGCAAAACATACGCGCAGCACCTGGTGCTTCAGTTCGCCAAGGCAGAATTGAAAAACTAGATGGATCTGGCTTTGCCAACATATCTGATTCACTAACTCGAGCAAAGCCCTCAATAGCAGAGCCATCAAAGCCAATTCCTTCAGTAAATGCATTATCTAATTCAGCAGGTGCAATCGCAACTGATTTTAGAAAACCTAAAACATCGGTAAACCAAAGTCTGACAAATCGAATATTGCGCTCCTCTAAGGTGCGAAGCACAAATGCTTGTTGTTTAGCTAAATCATTTGGGGAGGTCATGGGGGTAATTAAAGCCAGTAAAAATTACGGCAATGTTAAATATCCAGGATTCACCAGCCTAGATGGCAAAGAGCTAGGCTTAAATTACAAAAAACTCCGATGAATCCACCGAAGTTTTAGCTGGCACCTCTTTAGTTACCACCATATTGGCACTAATTTTTGCACCCTCGCCTACCTTGATATCACCTAACACCCTCGCCCCTGCCCCAATCACTACATTATTTCCAATAGTTGGATGACGCTTTCCGCTACCAATTCCGCGAGCGCCCAATGTGACATCATGATAAATCATCACATCATCACCAACGACGGCGGTGGCACCAATTACTACTCCCATTCCGTGATCGATAAAAAATCTACGCCCAATCTTGGCCGCTGGATGGATCTCAATTCCAGTAGCACTTCGAAGTAAATTGGAATGGATGCGGGCGATTAACTTGAGGTTAATGCGCCAAAGAAAGTGAGAGATGCGATGGCCCCAAATTGCATGCACACCTGGATAGGTCAGCGCTATCTCTAATCTATTTCGCGCAGCAGGATCCTTTGCCTTGGCGGTGTCGATATCCTCGAGAATGCGTTTAATCATTTAATCAGCGAGATCTTCATATAAAACAGTTGAAAGATAACGCTCACCAAATGATGGGATGATCACCACAATATTTTTACCAGCAAACTCTGGTCGTTTTGCTACAACCGAGGTTGCCCAAAGTGCAGCACCAGATGAAATACCAGCCAGAATGCCCTCTTCACTTCCAGCGCGACGTGCATACTTAATTGCATCGGGAGCAGATGCATCCAAAATTTCATCATAAACATTTCGATCTAATACTGGCGGTACAAAGTTTGCACCAATTCCTTGAATTGGATGAGATCCAGGTGTGCCACCATTTAAAATTGGAGAGGCAGCTGGTTCAACGCCAATTACTTTGATACTTGGTTTGCGCTCCTTTAATAATTGTCCGGTGCCGGTAATGGTGCCGCCAGTTCCAATTCCAGAGACCAAAACATCAACTGTGCCATCGGTATCACGCCAGATCTCCTCACCGGTTGTTTGGCGGTGAATGATTGGCCCCGCTGCATTTTCAAATTGACGAACCATTACTGCGCCAGATTTTGCAAGCTCCTCAGATCTGGCCACGGCGCCCTTCATTCCCTCTGCTGCTGGGGTTAATATCAATTCAGCACCGTAGGCTCTAATTAATTTACGACGCTCCTTTGAAACCGACTCGGGCATCGTCAAAATTACTTTGTAACCTCGGGCAGCTCCCACCATGGCTAGGGCAACACCGGTATTTCCAGAGGTAGCCTCAACAATTGTGCCACCAGCCTTTAACTCACCACTCTTTTCAGCGGCATCAACCATGGCAATTGCTAATCGATCCTTAACTGTTGCCGATGGATTGTAAAACTCTAGCTTTGCCCAAACATTTGCGGCGGCGCCATCCATAATTTTATTGATTTTAACTAGTGGGGTATTTCCAAAGATCTCAGTAATATCATTGTAAATCTTCATTTTTCTCTCCTATAAATAGATTGGTTGAACTAAAAAAAGGTATTGCCGGATGAGGTAAGAGAGTGAGTTAGCAGCTGCAGGAGGTAGCAAGACCAAAATCAATTACCCGGCGGCGAGTAAACAGCCACTTCCCGATTGATTTGATCATGGAATAACTTTAAAGTACTAATTAAGTAATGGCTAATTGCGAATTGTTTGCGTGTTTCCTACAGAGAGATTTAAGACTCATTCCAATTTGAGGTAATTGGCAACCTGCGATCCTTACCAAAGGCCCGGTTTGAGATCTTAGTTCCTGGTGGATACTGCCGCCGTTTGTACTCTGCCCGATCTACAAGTCTGACTACTTTATCTA
Source organism: Actinobacteria bacterium BACL4 MAG-120820-bin23 (assembly GCA_001437855.1). Lineage (GTDB taxonomy): Bacteria > Actinomycetota > Actinomycetes > Nanopelagicales > Nanopelagicaceae > Nanopelagicus. Next base: position 9,855 of record LIBD01000019.1, read on the forward strand.
CTAAGGCTAGATCAAAACCAGCAGCCAGAGCGGCTGGCCGGCCACCATCTTGATCTATATAAATAGTAAGAATTTTATCTAGAGTGAAGTAATCTGGCAGTGAATCAGAATCCTTTTGATTAGGCGCCAGCTCTGCACTTGGCTCTTTGGTAATTGAGTTAGCTGGAATTGGTGGAGTTTGCCCTTGCAAGATCGCTAGCTCATTGCGCCACTTAGCTAATTGCCATACTTGAGTTTTATATAAATCTTTAATTGGTGCAAATCCACCAACTGCATCGCCATATAAGGTGGAGTAGCCAACTGCTAACTCAGATTTATTACCAGTTGCTAAAACTAGGTGGCCCTCTTGATTTGATAATCCCATCAAGGTAATCCCGCGAACTCTGGCCTGCAGATTCTCCTCCGCTACCCCATCTAGCCTTAAGTTCTCTAATAGATTTGCCACCATCGGTGTAATCTCAATAATCCGATAGTTAAGGCCAATATTTTCAGCTAACGCTTTAGCATCACTTAATGAGTGATCAGATGAGTACTTACTAGGCAGGGCTACGCCATAGACCCGATCTGCCCCAATCGCATCGGCGGCTAAGGCAGCCACTAATGCCGAATCGATCCCGCCTGATAGACCAACAATTACTGATTTAAAATTATTTTTTTCAACATAATCTTTTAAACCTAAGGTGAGCGCTTGCCAGATCTGCTCACTCTCTCCTAATTTGTGAGCCATGCCAGATTTAATTTTTTGATACTTCAAGATTGGTGGATTTGAGATTACTAAATCTGGATCACTAGAGGCTAGGGCCACATCTAAATCAATCACCATCAGCCCCTCTTCAAATTGCGGAGCTCTAGCAATAATCTCACCAGTTTTACTGACCACAATTGTGTCGCCATCAAAAACTAAATCATCCTGGCCACCTGTCATATTTACATAGGCAAGTGGTGCGCCAACCTCTAAGGCTCGGGTCTGCACCAGTGTTAGCCGCAGATCATCCTTATTAATCTCATATGGCGAGCCATTTGGCACCAGCAGTAATCCAATATTGCGTTTGGCCAGCTCGGCCACCGGGCCACCTGATTGCCAAATATCCTCACAGATTGCAATTCCAATATCTACCCCACAGACTCGAATTACCAATGAGTGATTTCCCGGCACAAAGTTTCGATACTCATCAAAGACGCCGTAATTTGGCAGATGGTGTTTGATATAGGTGGCAACTACCTCACCTCGATAAATTACCGCCACACAATTTTGGGGTTTGCTACTTTCAGATTGACCTAGGTAGCCAACTAGTAAAGTTAGATCTCCATTGCCCTCACTATTAATTCGCTTAGCTAACTGCTCTAATGCATTCATCGAGGCAGCCCTAAAGGATGGCCGGTTTGCTAAATCCTCAACTGGATAGCCAGTTAAGACCATCTCTGGATAAACCACTACTACCGCGCCAGCATTGGCGGCATCAAATGCGTACTTAGAAATTAGGTCAGCATTTTTACTCAGATCTCCAACTGTTGGATTGATCTGAGCAAGGGCAACTCGTATCTGACCTATCTGGCTCACTTTTCAAGAGTACCTGAAGTAGCGCACTTGGTGGGAGGTGAAGTAAAGTTTGACCACCTCAATAAA
>LIBD01000020.1 GCA_001437855.1 Actinobacteria bacterium BACL4 MAG-120820-bin23
ATCAACTACCTTTCCGTTGCTTAATACTTGATCAATTATTAATACACCACCGGGCTTGAGTAATCTATAGGACTCCTGAACCATATCGAATAAATCTAATGCTGGCCTAATAACTACAATCTCATAAGAGTTATCTGCTAGTTTTCCAATAACTTCAATTAACTTTCCTGTGATAATTCTATATTTTGTTGCAGAAATACCAGCCTCTTCAAATATTGATCTGGCTATCTTTGAATGCTCTCGCTCAGAGTCAATTGTGGTTAGAACACCAGCTGGATTAATCCCTCGTAAAACCCATAGTCCACCTACTCCTGAACCAGTTCCAATTTCAACAACAGATTTTGAGTTTAAAAGTTTTACAATAAATTTAATGTAGTTACCTACGGCTGGTGTTGGGTCAGATGCACCAACCTCTTCACCATTACGTCGAGCAAGTTGCATAAAGTAATCTTCGTGTGCATAACTTTCAGAGTACGGATGCATGTCTCCTCTTGGTAAGTTTGATTGGTTCAAAATGTTTCCAACCATTCAATTAAAAGTCTAGAACCAAATCCAGTACCACCTTTGATATTTTCACCTGAGTCAGTTTCAGACCTACCTGTTCCTGCTATATCTAGGTGAATCCAATTACGCTTACCAACAAAATTCTCTAGAAATAGCGCAGCAGTAATAGACCCTGCTGAAAAATCAAACTTATCTGCTAAGTGATTTATATCTGCAATATCACTTTCAAGCGCTTGTATGTAATCATCAACTAAAGGCATGTGCCAAACTTTTTCACCTATTTTTTCACCTATTTCTGTGAACTTCTTAGCAAGAGATTTATTTCTAGTATACATAGCAGCATATTGGCGCCCTAGACCCAAAGTTGCAGCACCGGTAAGTGTTGCCAGATCAACCAAATAATCTGGATCTAACTTCAAATCTGCATAAGCTAAGCCATCCGCCAATACTAAACGACCTTCCGCATCTGTATTTAGAACTTCAACTGTGGTTCCACCGAATTGCTTTATAACATCAGAAGGGCGCTGTGCTGTTGCAGATAATGAATTTTCTGCAGTCATAAGAAGAGCCGTTACTCTAACCTTGGGTTTAACTCTGGCCATAGCAACAGTTGCTACTAATACCGCAGCTGCACCTGCCATATCACTCTTCATACCAACCATACTTTCGTAAGGTCGCTTAAGTGAAACTCCCCCAGTATCAAACGTTATTCCTTTTCCTACTAGTACAACATGCGGCCAATTACCTGAACCTTTAGGTGCATAGCAAACTTCAATCAACCTCGGACCTGGATTTGGTGAAGAGTTTCCAACAGCATTTAATCCCCAAAGTCTTTAATTGCATTACCAGATTTAATTGCAATTGAAAGGCTTGAGCTCTTTGCTGACGAAACAAAAGATGTAGCTTGTTTAGCCAGCCATTGTGGGTTCTTAATATTAGATGGGGTATGAATTAAATCGCGTGCTTGCCAGACTGCACTAGCCAAGATATCGGCTTTCTCAACTTCTTCTATAAAATTTCCGTATAAAATAAATGTTGGTTTTTTATCTTTTTGTTCAGTTTTAAGTGAAAATTTATAATTAGAAAGAACAAGCGCAGTTGCAGCTATTGTGATCAATTTACTATCTGAGGTTAAGTAAACAAGCAATTGAGTGTTCGTATCTTTTACTTTTCTTCCGAGAGCTGTAGATGCTTTTCTTATGTCATCTGAATTTTGAGCACCAACACCAACTAGATAAATTCGACTCAAATTTCCACTAGAAAGTGGAATCTCAATAATTTCGCCAGCTTTACCAGAAAATTCTGTCCACTTTGAAAGCTCAACTTTAAAATCAAGTTTAGTTAGATTTATAAGACTTCTAACTAAATTATTCTCTACTACCTTGATTTGATCATCGCTGACCACAGGAATTGCGACTGCAGTTATTTCTGATAAATCTGTATCTTCAATATTTATATTTTGAAGTTTTGGATATAAATCAAAAGATTTAGGATTCATGATCCTGATTAAACTAAAGTCAGTATTACTTTTTTACTAATGCGACTGCGGCTTGTAAAACATTTCCTAGGTTTGTAGCCTCTTCAATATTTAATTCAACTACAAGTCTTCCACCACCCTCAAGTGGGATTCGCATAACCATCGAACGAGCCTCTTTGGTGACCTCCATAGGACCATCGCCAGTTCTTGGTTTCATTGCGGCCATTTGGTTCTCCCTACAAAACTAATTAGATTCCTACTAGAGACGTAATTATCCCTGATATCTGCACTTGTGGGAAATCCTATAAATTCCCTTTAGAAATCATTGCGATTAGGCGGGATTTACCACTTGCAATAACTGAAATAACTGCCCTTTCTGGGACGCCGAGTTTCTTCGCTATTTGCGTGGTACTTACCATGTTAACTAAGTGTAAAGTCAAAATTAGCCGCTCTTCTTCAGGCAAGGTAGATATCAATTCAGCAATTGTCTTTTCTTTGCCACCTGAGCTCATGGAATAAGGTTAGCGGGCTGTAGGAAAACTTTTCGTATTAACGTGTTAGTTGCCTTGCAAATCTACGTAATGAGAGCCAAACTCCCAGTAATAATACAGGCTTCATTACGATCAAAAAAATGGATGGGGCAATTAAATTTTCTTGCCAATTAAAAATAGTTCCCTTTTTAGTTTTAGTTAATTTGAATTGTCCTGTTCCTCTTATTACACGACCAATATGGACTACTTCGCATAACACTGGAGGCTTAAAATTTGTAATCTCCATTGTATCTAGAATGCCTAACCGCAACTTTGGGTAAAGTTTTGGAAATATTCCAGTGAAAGCAAAAATTAGGACACCTTTACCATTTTTAACGGTCCGATCCTGATCTAATTCAGACCAAACTTTTGTTTGCAACATCCATTCACTTTGACTACGCCAATCAACCAGAGAATTCCAAACTGATTCAAGGGGTTTATTAATTTTAATGTTTAGCTCCAAGTGTGAAAGTTTTCTCATTTATTACCTGATCCTTATTGCATCTAGAGTTGCAGGGATATCTTTGCACCAAGCCACCAGTTCGTGTTGACCAGCCTTCATAAAATTGTGAGTAGATAGGTGATCTAATGCCAACCTAAGTGGATCATAGACTCCAGTTGGATCACATATTGCAATTGGTTTTTGATGAAATTTCAAATAACTACCAACCCAGATCTCAAAAAATTCTTCAAGCGTTCCGATGCCGCCAGGTAATGTTATAAATGCATCCGATAATTCTTCAATTTTAGCTTTTCTGCTTCGCATATCACTAACTACATGCATATGAGTTGCCTCTTTATCCTCAAATTCAAGATTAATTAGTGGCTCTGGAATCACCCCAATTGTTTTTGCACCAACTGATCTTGCACCTTTAGCAACTTGCCCCATCATTGAGGCTTTACCTCCGCCCCAAACTAAATCCCATCCCTGCTCGCCAATTGCCTTTCCAATTTCAAATGCTAAATCAAGAGAAGTTATTGGAATATTAGGTGCAGATGAACAGAAAACAGATACTCTCATGAAATTAGTCTATTACCTTGGCAAGATTTTGATACATTTGAGTAATGAGTACCGATAAAAACTCCGCTTTTGGCTTTGGGGTGGCCACACAGAATAGTTCAGGTCAAGTGCTTGATTGTTTTTTTTATTCCTTAGGCTTAGGTGAATTAACAAAGAATCATCTTAATTCGGATTTAGCAGCACAAATTGGTAACGATGAAATTCGTAAAGTAAAGAAAATCGCTGTTGAAATCAAAATAGATTTATCTAAAAAGCCAAAAGATGCAATTGATGTCTATCTGCGTTTACACCTTCTTTCACATAGATTAATCAAGCCAAATGAATTAAATTTAGATGGTATTTTTAGCTTGCTTTCAAATGTTGTCTGGACTTCAGCTGGTCCTTGTGATGTTGAGAATTTTTCAGAGGTCAGAATTAAACTACAAAATAAATATGGGAATTTGACTGTGTACTCAATTGATAAATTTCCAAGAATGATTGATTATGTAATTCCAGAAGGTGTAAGAATTGCAGATGGTGATCGTGTTCGCTTAGGTGCTTATTTATCACCTGGAACAACAATCATGCATGAAGGGTTTGTAAATTTCAACGCTGGCACATTAGGTAAATCGATGGTTGAAGGTCGAATAAGTGCAGGCGTTACGGTTGATGATGGTAGTGATATTGGTGGTGGTGCATCCATTATGGGAACTTTAAGTGGCGGCGGAAAGGAAGTAATTTCTATTGGAAAGAGAACTTTACTGGGCGCTAACTCGGGAATTGGAATAAGTCTGGGCGATGATTGCATCGTAGAGGCTGGGGTTTATATAACTGCTGGTTCCAAAATTGCATTACCTGATGGAAAAATTGTTAAAGCCAAAGAACTAAATAAGGCAAGTAATTTACTGTTTAGAAGAAATTCTCAAACCGGTAGTCTTGAAGTGCTACCTAAAACTGGTACTTGGGCTGGGTTAAATTCAATACTTCATTCTAACTAGATTTTAATAGTTTTTTTGAAGAGGTTATAAAGCCTAAACCCCAAGACAAGTGCATTACTAACAAAACAATTGGCATAAGTAATTTTTCAAACAAGCTTTTACCAATTACTAGACTACCTATAGAAATTAGAATTAAATAAATCAAGGTTGGAATAATAAAAATTGGATTAAAAATTACCGAAAGAACTATTGAAATAGTTGTTGCAACCAAAGTAAAAGGTGGTGCAAGATATCGATAATTTACTGTTTCTTTATATTGCCTTGATACAACTCTTCGCCATCTACCATATTGAAAATACTGCTTAGCTAATTTTATAATTGAACTTCTTGGCCGATAGGTAACAATCAATTGGGGATCAAACCAAATTAACCCACCATTTTTACGGAGTCGATAATTTAGTTCCCAGTCTTGAGCTCTTACGTATCGCTCATCAAACCCACCGGCGTTAAGGAGAGCTGACTTTTTAAAAGTGCCAAGATAAACAGTGTCGGACTCACCAGCGCTTCCTCCAGTATGGAACTTGGAGGGACCTACTCCTAATTTTGATCTCATAGCAAGTGCAATAACTCTTTGTAAGCCCTGGCTGCTATCTGCGTGCATAAGACCACCAACATTTACAGCATTTGTATTTTGCATAATTTTAATTGCCCTTGAAATGTAATCCTTGCTAATTTCAGAGTGACCATCGATGCGACAAATTATTTCATAGTTAGATTTAGCGATTGCTAGATTCAAGCCAGCAGCTGTCTGTCCTGAAGGGTTTTCAACCAATTTAATTCTGCTATCAGTTATTTCTAATTTTTTAGCTATCTCATTTGTTTTATCTTTTGATGGCCCTAGAGCTAAAATTACTTCAATTTTTCCACCATAATCTTGATTAAGGATTGCTGAGATACAGTTAGTCAAATTTTGCTCTTCATTGAGAATAGGCAGGATTACTGAGACCTCAGGTAGTGATGTTTCCATCATAATCCTCCTCAATATTATTTCCAGAGCAATATTTCACTGCCCATAATCTAGGATAAGAAGATGAAATCCGCTCGTAGTGTCAGAATCATAACTGGAATTTCTATCGCAATATTATCAATTTCTGCTGTTAGCGCTCTTGCATTTACTACCGTGACCGCTTCAATCGAAAAAATTGATGTATTTGCAGGATTAGATAAAAGACCAGATAAAAAATCTTCGGCCGTTAACTACTTGATTGTTGGATCTGACACGCGCGAGGGTCTAACTAGAGCTGAACAAAAAGCTTTAAGAGTTGGGTCTGTTAAAACAGCAGCTGGTAAAAGATCAGACACAATGTTGCTTGTTCATATCTCTAAATCAAGAGATAAAGCTGTACTTGTTTCAATACCACGAGACTCTTATGCGCTAATACCTGAACATTTAAGTAGTCAAGGGAAAATTATCCCGGCAGCATACTCAAAGTTAAATTCATCTTTTAACTGGGGAGGTGCTCCGCTTTTAATTGAAACTATTGAGCAGATGACAGATTTAAAAATAGATCATTATGTTGAAATTAACTTTGTAGGTTTTGCTCGAATGGTAGATTCTTTAGGTGGAATTGAAGTTTGTACTAAAAAAGATATTAATGATCCGAAGAGTCATTTAGTACTTCCAGCTGGAGTTCATACTCTGAACGGAATTGACGCACTTAAATATGTTAGAACTAGAGAGTTTGATGGACTCGGTGATATTGGAAGAATGCAAAGACAACAGGCATTTATTTCTTCTGTGGTAAAAAAGGCTACGAGTATGGGTGTCTTGCTTAATCCAATCACGATGACAAACTTTATAAACTCAGTACTTTCTGCAGTCACAACCGATGAAGGCTTAAATAGCTCTGACATGATTGTTTTGGCAAAACAACTCAAGTCGCTCTCAGCTTCAAATGTTAGAACCTTAACTGTTCCACTCTCTGATCTTTATTACAATGCAAACGGTGTTACTGCCTCCGTATTATGGGATCCAGTACTTGCTCCGGAATTGTGGGAAAGATTGCGAGAAGATCGCGCTGTAGTTGATGAAGTAGTGCCCTCCCCTTCTCCTTCTTCTACAAAATTGGAAAAACCAAAGATCATTGATAAGTTTAAAACTCGTACCGCACAAGACAACATTTGTCGCTAATTAGATAGGCTTTCGATATGACTTTAAAGCTTTCCGTAATCGGCACTGGATATCTTGGTGCTACCCACGCAGCTTGCATGGCAAGTATGGGTTTTGAGGTAATTGGCTTTGATACCGAACAAAGCAAAATAGATTTACTAAGCAAGGGAAAAGTTCCGTTCTATGAGCCAGATCTTGAGGAATTACTAGATAAGCAAATTAAATCTGGAAGATTAACTTTTACAAAAGATATTAATGACCTTACTGATTGTGATGTTCATTTTATTTGCGTAGGTACACCCCAAGTTAAAGGTGGAATTGCAGCTGATTTAACTTATGTAAATGCAGCATTAGAATCAGTAGCTAAAATCGCAAAACCAGGAGCGTTAGTTGTTGGAAAATCAACTGTTCCCGTAGGAACTGCCGAAAAATTAAGAAATAGATTAATCGAAATAAATCCTAAATCTGATTTGGCATGGAATCCAGAATTTTTACGCGAGGGCTTTGCGGTCGAAGATACGTTAAAACCTAATCGCTTAGTAGTTGGCGTTACCAATGATCATGCCGAAGAAACACTTAAAAAAGTTTATTCAATTAATCTAAAAGAGGGTACCCCTTGGGTTAGAGCGGATCTACCAACATCTGAACTGGTTAAAGTAGCGGCTAACTCTTTTCTTGCAACAAAAATTTCATTTATAAACGCTATGGCTGAAGTCTGTGAAGCAGCAGGTGGCGATGTAACCGTACTAGCAAAAGCAATTGGGTATGACCCAAGAATTGGAAATAGATTTCTGCAAGCAGGTATTGGCTTTGGTGGCGGATGCCTTCCAAAAGATATTCGAGCCTTCATGGCACGCGCAGAAGAGCTTGGAGCTCAACAAGCTGTTAAATTCCTGGAGGAAATTGATGCAATTAATCTTCGTGCTCGGCAAAGAATTATTGAATTGGTGAGAAAAGATTTGGCAAATGATTTGCAAGGTAAAAAAGTTTCAATACTTGGTGCAGCATTCAAACCAGACAGCGATGATGTTAGGGACTCCCCAGCACTTGATATTGCAGCTCAAATCCAAGCAGCAGGAGCAATTGTCTCCGTACATGATCCAAAAGCAATTGAGAATGCTCAAAAACGTTTTCCTGCACTAAAGTTTTCTGAAAGCATAAATGAAACTCTTCAAGACTCAAATATTGTTTTACACCTAACTGAGTGGAAAATTTATCGAGAAATAGATCCTGTAAATGCTAAATCTCTAGTTCAAAATGCAATCATTATTGATGGCAGAAATGCTTTAGATCGAGAATTATGGATAAAAGCAGGGTGGAAGTTTAGAGCTTTGGGTAGAACTCATGTCTAGTCAAGATATTAATGAGTTATTAGATTTAAAAACATGGGCGGTTGTTGGCCTAAGTAATAATTCTGAACGAGCAGCATATAAAGTGGCCAAAGTTTTGATTGAAAAAGGACATACTGTAATTCCTATACACCCAAAAGCTGAAACTGTGCATGGTCAAAAGGGTTACGCATCACTTTCTGAAGTAAAGTCCTCAATAGATGTAGTTGATATCTTTGTAAATTCAAGTCTTGTTGGACCTATAGTTGATGAAGCTATTTTAATTGGTGCTAAAGGTGTCTGGTTGCAGCTTGATGTTATTGATGATTCTGCAGTACTACGCGCTAAAAATGCTGGGTTATACGCGGTAATGAATCGTTGCCCCGCGATTGAATATGGTAAAAAATAATTATTCTTTAATTTCGCCACTGAAGTACTGTTGTGTATGAATAATTTCTGTCAATAAGTTCTCTACGTTATCACCAATTACAGATACTTTTTTTGTTGCTTGATTAAACTTTAAATTCGGATTTCTTGCCATTAGGTGTAAATAAGGTCGGTAATCATTACTATTCTCATCCGTTGTTAAAGATCCAGAGACGGTATATGATCTTAAGGCTTCTGTGCTTCCAAGCGGTAAATCTAATACCGCTCTAAGAAATTGTTCGGCATAGCTAGTAATTGAGCCAACACTTAAATTATCTTGGACAACAGGATTTAGCCAATTTATAGATATTAGTTTGGTAAAGTCATCTGCATCAACAATAAGCTCAACAGCCCCAACGAGTCCAATTTCTCCAGCTAATTTAATTACCGATAGTTGAATTCTGCTTGCTAGTTCTTCACTCATACCCGGAACTGGAGTTATTGAAATATTTCCTGTAATTAATGAAATTGGCCAAGTTGAAACTTGTGCATGGCCTGAACGAGCGACCAAAATAGAGTACATCTCATTCGTTGGTTGATGTTTTTGAATCTTGTCTAATTGTTCAATTGCTTGAATAGGAGGGTAAGTTAATACTCCAGACCTTTGAATAGTTTTAAGTGCTGATAAAGAAATATGGTTCGGCTCTATACATAAAACATCACATAGCTTGCTGAATTCTATTAATTGATCTGTTTTAAATTTTTTGGCAGAGAAATTAATAGTGACACCCAGCTTATTGGCCTCATCTGTGAAGCTAGTTAGGGTTAAATCGTCTGCAATTAAGCCAATAATTGGGAATGACATGTAATAAGGTTACCTTTAATATGACTCAGATTATCCTTGCATCATCATCTCCCTCCCGATTAAGGCTTTTAGAGAGCGCAGGGATTAGGCCAATAGTTAAGGTAAGTGGAGTTGATGAAGAGTCTGAGGAGTTTTCATCCTTATCCCCTAAAGAATTAGTAAGTAGATTGGCTATTCTCAAAGCTCATGCAGTTAAAAATGATGTCTCAGGGACTTCTTTAATAATTGGTTGTGACTCAACATTTGAATTCAATGGAAAGTCCTTAGGTAAGCCACTTACTCGAGAATTTGCAATCTTAAGGAGTAGAGAACTCAGTGGAAAAATTGGTTATCTACACACTGGGCACTGCCTCATCGATACTAAAAGTGGCAAGGAGGAACACAGAGTTTCAACTGCCCAGGTGGAATTTGCTTTAATCTCGGAGGAAGAAATTTTGGATTATATTGATTCTGGTGAACCTTTAAATGTTGCTGGAGGATTCACACTTGACGGGTTGAGTGCACCATTTATTAAGCGGATAGAAGGTGATCCAAGCGGAATAATTGGTCTATCGCTTCCATTACTTCGAGAAATGGTTATATCACTTGGTTATAGCTGGCTTGATATTAAAAATACTTAGTATTTACGATAAGTTTACCTAATGAGCAAACTTCATAAAGACCCAATTGGCACCGCCGAAAAAGCCGCCAAAGAAATTAGTAAGATAACTAAAAAAAATAAACATGATGTTGCTTTAATAATGGGTTCTGGATGGGTGTCTGCTGCAGAGGCATTAGGTACACCTACACATGAATTCGCAGTTACAGATTTACCGGGTTTTCCTGCTCCTACAGTTACCGGCCATGGCGGAAAAGTACGCTCTTACGATTTAGAAAACTCTGTAAAAGCTTTAGTCTTTCTGGGTAGAACTCATCTTTATGAAGGTGCAGGTATGGAGCCAGTTGCGCATGCGGTTAGGACGGCGGTAAAAGCTGGGTGCCGCACTATTGTCTTAACTAATGCATGTGGTGGGATCAATACTGGTTACAAGGTTGGGCAACCAGTAATTATTAAAGATCATATTTCCTTAACCGCTGCTTCACCACTTATTGGTGCGGATTTTGTAGATTTAACGGACTTGTATAGCAAAAAATTGAGAGAGCTTGTAAAAGCTGAAGATCCTTCACTTGAAGAGGGTGTTTATGTGCATTGGCGCGGTCCTGCTTATGAGACTCCTGCGGAAATACGAATGATGAGAACAATGGGAGCAGACCTTGTAGGCATGTCAACTGTTCCAGAGGCAATTGCAGCGCATGCGCTAGGGGCACAAATTCTCGCAATTTCCTTAGTTACTAATGCTGCTGCTGGTGTGACTGGTGAAAAACTAAATCATGCAGAGGTAATTGCTGCTGGAAAAGCTGCAGCTGATCGAATGGGAAAACTTTTAGCTAAGGTGCTTCCTAAGTTGTGATTTCAGAGCAATTAAAATTTGAAGTAGAAAATTGGATAAAGCACGATCCAGACAAAAAAACAGCCGAACAACTAAGTACTTGGCTAAAAGAGGGTAATGAAGAAGAATTAAACCGCTGCTTTAGTGGTTTTTTACAATTTGGCACTGCCGGATTACGAGGGTCTCTAGGCCCTGGTCCATCCTGTATGAACAGAGCAGTTGTTTCTAGGACCGCTGCTGGAATTGCTAAGTTTATGAAAAAAAATAATTTAAAATCAGTCGTAATTGGTAGAGATGCAAGATTTGGATCAATCGAATTTGCTCAAGATAGCGCTGAGATACTTGCAGGCGCTGGAATGAGAACTTATGTACTGCCCCGAGAATTACCAACACCAGTGCTTGCTTTTGCGGTAAAAAGACTAAAAGTTGATGTTGGAATTATGGTTACTGCCAGCCATAATCCCGCAACAGATAATGGTTATAAAGTTTATTTAGGTGGTGATGTAAATGGAATTTCATACTCTGGATCTCAAATAATTTCACCAGTAGATCAGGAAATTTCAGATGAAATATCTGATGCTGATCTTAGTCCAAGTCGATCAACAGATATTCAAACTGTAGAAGAGGATCTAATTAATGAGTATATTGACTCTGTTGCATCTCTAGTTCATAAGCCGAATAATTTAAAAATAGTTTATACCCCTCTTCATGGTGTAGGCGCAGAAATATTTATGAAAGTGTTAAAGCTTGCTAAATTTTCAAACCCGATTATGGTTAATGAACAAAA
>LIBD01000021.1 GCA_001437855.1 Actinobacteria bacterium BACL4 MAG-120820-bin23
GATTGACAGTTACCGAACAAATACAAATACGGGAGAAAGTGCTGGTCAGTCTGTTTTCCACGCTCATTTACACCTACTAGGTGGCCGAACATTCGCCTGGCCGCCCGGTTAAATATAGAATTAGATTAATGGACCCCAAAGTAATCACGGTACCAACCAATTTTCCTATGGTTGCCCTTGTCGGACCAAATGATTCCTACCTTAGAATTATTGAGAAGCAATTTCCTCAGCTATCGATTACTTTAAGGGGAAATGAAATATATGTAAAAGGCGACGCCGAAAAAGTAACTTTATTCTCAACACTTATAAATGAGTTGATCGCACTTTTGCGTTCAGGTCAAAATTTAAACGTAGACATGGTGAGCAGATCTATCTCTATGTTAACCCAGGATCCATCAGAACACCCTGCTGAAGTCTTATCATTAAATATTCTCAGTAATCGCGGCAAGACAATACGACCTAAAACTTCAAATCAGAAAAAATATGTTGATGCAATTGATTCAAACACAATTACTTTTGGAATTGGTCCAGCTGGTTCCGGAAAAACATATTTAGCAATGGCTAAAGCGATTCAATCATTACAGGCAAAGCAAGTTAATAGAATTATTCTGACTAGGCCAGCAGTTGAGGCCGGCGAGAGATTGGGTTTTCTGCCTGGAACTTTGCACGAAAAAATTGATCCTTATCTTAGGCCACTTTTTGACGCGCTTCACGACATGATTGATCAAGATGCTATCCCTAGATTAATGACCTCTGGAATTATCGAGGTTGCTCCACTTGCATATATGCGTGGTAGAACTTTAAATGATGCCTTTATAATTCTTGATGAAGCACAAAATACAACTGCTGAACAAATGAAAATGTTTCTAACCAGATTAGGCTTTGGATCAAAAATGGTAGTTACCGGCGACATAACTCAGGTAGATTTACCAAATAATTCACAATCTGGATTAAAAATTGTGCCAGACATACTAAAAGAAGTTGAGGATATATCCTTCATTTATCTAACGGCAGAAGATGTTGTAAGAAATAGGCTAGTTGGTGAAATAGTTACAGCTTATGGAAATTGGGATGAGAATATTTCAAAGTCAACATTTCCAATAAGAAGCGGAAAAGGTGATCGCTAATTACTCATGTATGAGTAGCAGATATGAAGATAGATTTAGAGAATAAAACTAATTATCAATTAGATGAGGCACGCCTCATCTCACTAGCTGATTTTTCTTTGACTAAATTAGGCATACATCCTGATTCAGAGCTAGGAATTAGACTTGTTAACGAGATTGAAATGGAAGAACTTCATCAGAAGTGGATGAATCTATCAGGCGCAACAGATGTAATGTCTTTCCCAATGGATGAGATTAAGCCAGACAGCGCTTCAAATGGTCCTGGAATTATTGGGGACATAGTTTTGTGTCCAGAGTTTGCAGCAAAAAATGGGAAACAATCTACTGACCTAGAAATTGAACTACTGACGGTTCATGGCGTGCTTCATCTACTCGGATTTGATCACGAAGAGATAGAAGATGAATTAGTTATGTTCAAAATGCAGGAAGATTTCCTTAATCAATGGAGAGCACTTAAATGAGTATTGGAACTCTGTTACTAATTATTTTTCTTCTTCTTATTGCGGGATTTTTGGCAGGAAGTGAATCAGCACTTACATCTCTTTCTCGTCTACTTATTGAAGAAATAGTTGAATCTAAGCCAAAGTATAAAAAGCGCTTTGAAAACTTTGTTGAAAATCCTGCTAGATTTTTGAATGTAATTCTATTAGTAAGAAAAACCTGTGAACTAACCGCTACCGCTTTAGTCGCAACCTTTTTTGTTGAACAAAACTCTAATAAAGCGTTAGCCTTATTTGGTGCAATTTCCTTAATGGTTGCAATCTCGTATGTCGTTGTGGGAGTTGGACCAAGGACATTGGGTAAACAACATGCAATTAAGTGGGCGCGCCCGGCAATTACATCAGCTGTCTTATTATCGAAATTATTAGGCCCACTAACAACACTTCTAATAGGTATTGGAAATGCCATTACCCCTGGAAAAGGATTCAAATCTGGTCCCTTTTCAACAGAAGCTGAATTTAGAGACATGGTAGATCAAGCAAGTGAGAGTGGGTTTGTTGAGGAATCAGAACGCGAAATGATTCATTCAGTCTTCGATCTTGGTGAAACTTTAGTTCGAGAATTAATGGTGCCCAGAACAGAAATGGTCTGGATAGAGGCAGATAAAACCGTTCGACAAGGATTATCGTTAGCGCTTCGCTCAGGGTTTACCCGTATTCCAGTCATAGCAGATAACGTAGATAATGTTGTAGGTATCGCTTATGTTAAGGATTTAGCTAAGAGAGTTCATGATAATCCCAACTCGGAATTAAGTGAGAAAGTTGAGGAACACCTACGTAAAGCAACATTTGTTCCTGAGAGTCAAACCGCTGATGACTTGCTTAAACAAATGCAACGCGACCAGATACACATGGCAATAGTTGTTGATGAATATGGTGGAACTGCAGGAATTATTACAATTGAAGACATATTAGAGGAGATTGTTGGCGAAATATCTGATGAATATGACGATAACGAAACAGAAGAAATAGAATGGTTGGACGAAAATAAAGCAAGAATTTCGGCTCGACTTCACGTTGAAGATTTTGCCGAGCAATTTGAGACTAAATTTACCGAAGACGAAGTCGAAGATGTTGATTCAATTGGTGGACTCATTGCAAAGCATTTAGGCCGTGTGCCAATACCTGGCAGCACAATAATTGTTCCAGGCTGGAAACTAACAGCAGAAAGGCCTTCTGGTAGAAGGCATCGAATTGCCACTGTATTGGCAGAGAGAATTGCAGAATCAGGAAAGGCAACTGATCAGTTGTAAGATGACCTAATGCGTATTGTTAGGTTCTCAGCTCCATCAGAATTAGGTTTTGGTACTGATCCACTCTTTGGAATACTAAATGATAAAGATGTAATTTTAGTGTTACGAGGGGATCCAATATACGCAGGAATAGTCCCACAAGATAAGACAGTTAAATTATCTGAAGTAAAATTATTAGCACCGGTCATCCCTAGGAGTAAAGTTGTTTGTATAGGAAAAAATTATGCAGACCATGCTGCTGAAATGGATTCAGTAGTCCCAATTGAACCAGTAATATTTATTAAACCAAATACTGCAGTAACTGGCCCTAATGAAACAATAATGTGGCCAAAAATGAGCGAACGTGTGGACCATGAAGCAGAACTAGCAATTGTTATAAGTAGAATTTGTAAAGAAGTTCCTGCGGAGAAAGCCACCGATGTTATTTTTGGTTATACATTAGCCAATGATGTGACTGCACGGGACTTGCAGAAAAAAGATGGTCAATGGACCAGAGCCAAAGGTTTTGACACTTTCTGCCCACTTGGTCCATGGATCGAAACAGAATTTATTCCGGGTGATCAGAAAATAAGTGCTACATTAAATGGAGAAATTAAACAGTCATCTATGCTTTCTGAAATGATATTTAAAGTGCCAAAGATTATTGAATTCGTTACAAATGTGATGACTTTATTACCTGGTGATGTTATTTTGACAGGTACTCCTGCAGGAATAGGACCAATGCCAGCTGGATCAACGATTTCAATATCGATTGATGGCTTAGGTATTTTAACAAACAAGGTGTCATCTCGTGCCAACTAATTCTCAAGTTCGCGTGAGATTCGCACCTTCACCTACTGGCGATCTACATGTTGGCAATATTAGAACTGCATTGTTTGATTGGGCTTATGCTAGACATACAGGAGGAAAATTAATATTTAGAATCGAAGATACAGATACTGAAAGAGTTACTGACCAATATATTCAAGCTGCAATTGAAACACTTAAATGGCTTGGGCTTAATTGGGATGAAGGTCCTGAGGTAGGTGGAGATTTAGGTCCTTACCTACAATCGCAAAGATTAGATATATATGCTGAATGGGCGCAAAAATTTATTAATCAAGGTGATGCTTACTATTGTTACTGTAGCTCAGAAGAGTTAGAAGCTCGTCGCCAGGAGCAGATGAAAAATAATAAAGCTCCTGGTTATGATGGAAAATGCCGTGACTTAAGTGATGAGCAGATTAGTAGTTATAAAAGTCAGGGCCGCAAAGCAGTAGTACGAATGCGAATGCCGAAGGGCGAAACTACTTTTGTAGATTTAATCCGTGGTGAAGTTAAGTTTGAGCATGAATTTGTTCCAGACTTTGTGTTAGCACGTGCAGACGGTTCACCTTTATACACATTAGCTGTCGCCGTAGATGACATATTAATGAAAATTACACATGTTTTGAGAGGCGAGGACTTACTCTCATCTACTCCAAGACAAATTCGAGTTTATCAAGCGATGGGTGTTGATCCTAAAGATTATCCTTTGTTTGCCCACCTTCCATTTGTTATGGGGCAAGACAATGCAAAATTATCAAAACGCAATGGGGAAGTTTCGATTGCTTGGTATCGAGAACAAGGTTTCCTACCAGAGGCAATTTGTAACTACCTAGCATTACTAGGTTGGTCCCCAGGAGATGATAAAGAGAATATAACTATGCAAGAGCTTGTTGAGTTATTCACAGTAGAGCGCGTTAACAGTAGTCCAGCAAGGTTTGATATGAAAAAACTCGAGGCAATTAATGGCGATAAAATTCGAGCGCTAGATATTGAAAAGTTCCTAGAGTGGTCAATACCATTCCTAATAAAAAGTCAGGTAATTTCTGGAACTCCCGAAGAGATTAATGTTGTTAAATCTGCATTACCAATAATCCAGGAGCGCATTGTGAAATTATCTGAAATTCCTCAAATGCTCAACTTCTTATTTGTGAAGAATTTTTCAGTAGATCCTGAAGAGTTACCTAAGTTATTAGATGATTCATCGCAAAAAGTTTTATCTACAGCCCTTGCCAAAGTTGAAAATTTAACTGATTGGACTCACCAGAAAATCGAGGAAGTGCTTCGTATTGCCTTAATTGAGGATTTAGGACTAAAACCTCGTATTGCCTTCGGCGCAATTCGGATAGCGGTTACTGGATCTCATATTTCACCACCGCTTTTTGAGTCATTGGAGTTATTAGGGAAAGAGCGTTCAATTGCGCGAATAAAGGCGGTAATTTCCAAATAAATTTAACGCAGGGTATTCTTTAACTGCTTAAAATTAAATATTGGGGTATGGGGTAATTGGTAGCCCTGCTGATTCTGGTTCAGCCTGTCTAGGTTCGAGTCCTGGTACCCCAGCGATTTAAGATTTACCGTACGGCTCCGTCGTCTAGTGGCCTAGGACTCTGGCTTCTCAAGCCAGCTACGGGGGTTCGAATCCCCTCGGAGCTACGTTAGTTTTGTTTACTTATTGTTTTTTGCTAAGTGTTCACTTAATCGGGCAGCGGTAGCAACCACTGCAGCGGCATGAATTCTTCCAGGTTGTCTACTTAACCGTTCCATAGGCCCACTAATACTTACCGCAGCAATTACTTTATTATTTGGTCCTCGCACTGGTGCTGATACCGACGCAACGCCAGCTTCTCGTTCACCAACTGATTGTGCCCAGCCGCGCCTGCGGACAGCAGCTAAATTTGCTGCTGTGAATTTAGCGTTTACTAAACCGCGATGAAGTTTCTCTGGATCCTCCCACGCAAGAAGTATTTGAGCTGCAGAACCCGCCTGCATAGTTAAGACCGTGCCAACTGGAACAGAATCTCGTAATCCAGTTAATCTTTCTGCAGTTGCAACACATATTCTACGATCGCCTTGCCTTCGATAAAGCTGCGCACTCTCACTAGTTGCATCTCTAAGCGCTGTTAGTGATGGGGCAGCAATTGCTAACAACTTATCTTCACCAGCAGCAGCAGCAAGTTCAGAGGAGCGGGCTCCTAAAATAAATCTTCCTGAGAAATCTCGTGATACAAGTCGATGAAACTCAAGGGCAACTGCCAATCTATGTGCTGTCGGCCGTGCAATTCCAGTTGTTGAGACAAGTTCGCCAAGTGACTGTGGCCCTGCCTCTAATGCAGCAAGTATTTTTACCGCTTTGTCTAGGACGCCGACTCCGCTATTCTTTCTGTCCATACTCTGATAATGCCATCTCAATAGGTGAGAAGCAAATTCAGATCGGCATCGAAAGGATAAGTTGCAATGGGCAAGACATTGGCGGAAAAGATTTGGGCAGAGCATGTAGTTAGCTCTACCGCCGGTGAGCCAGATTTACTTTACATTGATCTGCACTTGATCCACGAGGTAACAAGCCCACAAGCATTCGATGGCTTGCGCTTAGCTGATCGTAAAGTTAGAAGACCAGATTTAACTATTGCTACTGAAGATCATAATGTTCCGACTTTAAATATCGATAAGCCAATTGCAGATCCTGTTTCTAAATTACAGGTAGATACCTTGCGGAAAAATTGCGCTGAGTTTGGCGTTCGAATTCACTCACTAGGTGATGTGGAACAAGGAATTGTGCATGTAGTTGGACCTCAACTAGGTATTACTCAGCCAGGTATGACCATTGTCTGTGGTGACTCACATACATCAACACATGGTGCATTTGGTGCATTAGCGTTTGGAATTGGAACTAGTGAGGTTGAGCATGTGCTTGCAACTCAGACCTTGCCATTGATTAGGCCAAAAACTATGGCTATCAATGTCGATGGAAATTTGAAGCCCGGGGTAACAAGTAAAGATATTATTTTGGCTGTAATTGCAAAAATTGGTACAGGTGGCGGACAGGGTTATGTACTTGAATACCGTGGAAGTGCAATCAGGGCGTTATCAATGGAGGCTCGAATGACAATCTGTAATATGTCTATCGAAGCTGGTGCTAGAGCTGGGCTGATTGCGCCAGATCAAACAACCTTTGATTATGTAAAAGGAAAACCGCATGCTCCAAGTGGAGCTGACTGGGATTTAGCCTTGGCCTATTGGAGAACCTTAGTAACAGATAATGATGCAACCTTTGATAAAGAAATTTATTTAAATGCCGACGACTTGGCGCCATTTGTAACTTGGGGAACAAATCCAGGTCAAGGATTGCCACTTAGTGAGTCTGTCCCAAATCCTGCTGATTTTACTAACCCTGAGGATCGAGGAGCTGCAGAGCGAGCCCTTGAATATATGGATTTAAAACCTGGTACACCACTTAAATCAATTAAGGTAGACACGGTATTTCTAGGCTCTTGTACAAATGGCAGAATTGAAGATTTAAGATCTGCGGCCGAAGTAATTAAAGGTAAAAAGATTGCTAGCTCGCTTCGGCTATTAGTTGTTCCAGGATCAGCTCGAGTTAGGTTACAAGCTGAATCTGAAGGCCTAGACAAGGTATTTCTAGATGCTGGAGCAGAATGGCGCAGTGCTGGGTGTTCTATGTGTTTAGGTATGAATCCAGATCAGTTAAAGCCAGGAGAGCGCGCAGCTTCAACAAGTAATCGAAATTTTGAAGGCAGACAAGGAAAGGGTGGGCGCACTCATCTTGTCAGTCCATTAGTAGCAGCAGCTACAGCATTAAAGGGCACCCTATCCTCACCAGCGGACTTATAAATGGAAAAATTCATTAAGCATTCTGGTACTGCTGTGCCTCTTCGCCGCAGCAATGTCGATACCGATCAAATTATTCCTGCTGTTTATCTAAAGCGCATTACTAAAAGTGGTTTTGAGGATGGGTTATTTGCAGCTTGGCGTAATGATCCAGCATTTGAATTAAATCAACCACAGTATAAGTCGGCCACTATTTTAGTTGCTGGCCCAGATTTTGGTACTGGCTCTTCTCGTGAGCATGCTGTATGGGCATTACAAAATTACGGTTTCAAAGTTGTACTCTCTAGTAGATTTGCTGATATTTTTCGCGGTAATTCGCAAAAGGCTGGCTTGTTGACGGTGATTTTGCCCCAAGATGAGATTGAAAAGATCTGGCTAGAGATTGAAAGTAAGCCAGAGACCACCATTACAGTTGATTTGGATAGCAAAACGGTTTCCTACGCTGGGACAACTATTGCATTTGCAATTGATGATTACACCCGTTGGCGCCTTATGGAAGGGTTAGATGATATTGGTCTAACATTTACCAAAATTGATCAAGTTTCAAATTTTGAAGAGAAAAGAGCTAGTTTTAAGCCTAAAACACTGCCAATTCGTTAGCTGAAAACTCTAAAGTAATTATCTAGAGTTACGCGAAAACTGTAAAAAACCTTGATTTATAATAAGAATTTGCATGCGACACACCGATTTAATTAATCA
Source organism: Actinobacteria bacterium BACL4 MAG-120820-bin23 (assembly GCA_001437855.1). GTDB lineage: Bacteria > Actinomycetota > Actinomycetes > Nanopelagicales > Nanopelagicaceae > Nanopelagicus. Next base: position 8,236 of record LIBD01000021.1, read on the forward strand.
GAGTATTTCTCTTCACCCCATAGATTAACCCTCAGTTAAGCAAATGCTTAATGTTTACGCGTAAATAAGGGGATTAAATGAACAAGGCACAGTTCATCGCCTATCTTGCTCCACAGTTCGGTGACAGCAAGAAAGAGGCTGCTCGCGCTGTTGAGGTAGTTTTTGATGCGGTTGTTCGCAATATCTCAAAGGGCGAAGATGTAATGATCAATGATTTTGGAAAGTTCAAAAAAGTTGATCGACCAGCTCGTAAGGGTCGTAATCCATTCACTGGAGAGACGATTCAAATTAAAGCCAGCAAGAAAGTTCGCTTCTTACCTGCAAAGGGATTAAAGGAAGTAATTTCTGGTGCTCGCAAACTTGGTGCTGCTCCAACTCCACCAGCAAAGGCTGCACCTGCAAAGGCAGTTAAGAAGGCTCCAAAAGCCAAGAAAGCAGTTCGTAAGGTTGCAAAGAAGGCAAAGCGTCGTCGCTAATTTCTGAGCAGTAAATTAAAACGGGATCTCATGCGTGAGGTCCCGTTTTTTACGCTCATTTATAGGCATTACCGGAATTGGCCGTAGAATTAAGCGGTGTCTACTGAGTTGAAAATTTCATACGCACCTCCCAGCGGTAAACCCTTAGGGGACACTAATTGGTTCAAATTTGGCGCAACTGTGATCCGACCATTACTTAAATTGATAGCTAAACGTGATTGGCAAGGTGCTGAGAACCTACCTAAGTCTGGTGGGGCAATTGTTGTGTGCAACCATATTTCCTATGTCGATCCATTAATTTTTACTCACTTCCTATACGACAATGGTCGAGCACCTAGATATCTAGGAAAAGCTTCCTTATTCAAACTTCCAATTGTTGGCAGAGTTTTACTTGGCGCCGGACAAATTCCAGTAGAGCGGGAAACAGCGGATGCATCTAATTCTTTGCAGCATGCAATAGCTTTTTTGCAATCTGGACACTTACTTGGAGTTTATCCAGAGGGAACTTTAACTAGAGACCAAAATTATTGGCCGATGAAAGCAAAAACCGGAATTGCACGATTAGCAATTTTGACTAAAGCGCCAGTAATTCCATGTGCGCAATGGGGAGCTCAGAAAATTCTGCCAGCGTATAGTAAGAAAATTAGAATTTTTCCACGAACTAAAGTAAAAGTGATTGCAGGTCAACCACTTGATTTTTCAAAATGGTATGGAAAATCCGAAGATCCAATTGCACTTGAAGAAGCAACCGCATATGTTATGAGTTCTGTTACAAAATTATTAGAGCAATTACGTGGCGAAAAAGCCCCAGCTGAAATATTTGATCCAAAGAAGTCACAATTACCAAGAACGGGTAATTATAAAAAGGATGTGAAATGAGAAAAGTTGCGGTTTTAGGTTCTGGTGCATGGGGAACAACACTAGGTCAGGTAATGGTTGACTCTGGCCAGCAGGTTTTAATTTGGGGTAGGAATAAGAAAGTTGTTCGAGAGATAAATCGTAGACACTCTAATCGCCGCTTTCTTAAAGGCATAGATTTACCTAGAGAGTTAAAGGCAACTACTGATATCAAAGCTGTGCTTGAGTTTGCTGATGTAATTTTAGTGGCAATTCCTGCTCAAACTTTGCGGGGAAATTTGGTGGAGTGGAAAGGTTTTTTCCCAACGGGTTTACCAGTTATTAGCACACTTAAAGGTATTGAGGTTGATACTCAGTTTAGAATGACAGAGGTAATGCAGGAAGTTTTAGGAATAGAAAAATCAAAATTAGGATTAATCACAGGACCAAATTTGGCAAATGAAATAATTATGCGACAACCAGCAGGTGCTATGGCGGCATCTGAAAATCAAGAAATTATCGATCTTATTACCGATATGTTTTCAACCAATTACTTCAGAATTTACCCATCTAAAGATTTAATTGGCTGTGAATTTGCCGGGGCAGCAAAGAGTGTTATTGCAATTGCTGTTGGCATGGCAGTGGGTATGGGATATGGCGAGAACACTCAAGGATTAATGATTACTAGAGGATTATCTGAGGTTGCTCGCCTTGGAGAGGCTTATGGTGCTACGCCACTTACATTCTTAGGATTAGCAGGTATTGGCGATCTTGTAGCAAGTGCGCAATCTCCACTATCTAGAAATAGAAGCTTTGGTGAGGTCCTAGGTAAATCAGGGTCAATAGTTAAGGCTCGACAGCAGATAGTTAAAACTGTCGAAGGTGTTTACTCAGCTGGTGCCATGCTGGAATTAGCACATCGAGTAGGCGTAGAAGTTCCAATTATTGAGGCTGTCTCGGATGTTGTTGCCGAAACACTTAAGCCAAAAGATGCTTTGGATAGATTAATGAAGGTAAGTATTAAGGCTGAGATTTAATGAGTAAGACTAAAGTAGCCATAATTTGTGGTGGCAGGAGCAGTGAACATGAAATCTCCTGCATATCTGCAAATGGCGTATTACAAGCAATTGATAGAAATCTTTTTGAAATAGAACTTATCGGTATAACAAAGTCTGGCAAATGGCTCCACCTACCAAAAGATTCAAATTTTGTGGTTGAAAATGGCGTGCTTCCCATAATTCCAGAAAATGGCGTTGAGGTAAGTATTACGAGCCAAGGATTAATTGCTGGTGGAAAAAATTTGGCAATAGATGTGGTTTTTCCAGTACTACATGGACCATATGGTGAAGACGGAACTATTCAAGGTTTGCTTGAGATAATTGGTTTACGGTATGTCGGTTCTGGAGTTTTAGCAAGTGCAGTTTGTATGGATAAGTCATATGCCAAACCAATATTTGCTGCTGCTGGCTTAAAAGTTGCACCAGGAATTGTAGTTACCTCTAATAAATTTGAACTACCAAGTAATCTTTCAGTTCCATTATTTGTAAAACCAGCAAGAAGTGGTTCTAGTAGGGGTACCTCTAAAGTGAATCAAATATCAGAGTTAGTAGGTGCGGTAGAACATGCACTGACTTTTGATTCAAAGGTGATAATTGAGCAAGCTGTCGTGGGTAAAGAAATTGAGTGCGCAGTTCTAGAGTCTGATGAAAAGTTAACAGTTTCAGCAGTCGGTGAGATCGCTATCTCTAAAGAGTTTGAATTTTATGATTTCCAAGCAAAGTATCTTGATAATTCTATGAAATTA
>LIBD01000022.1 GCA_001437855.1 Actinobacteria bacterium BACL4 MAG-120820-bin23
ATCTCACTTGCCTTAAATTTAAGCAGGGAGGTGACACAGGCAGAGAATGCGCCAACTCCTGGAATCACTAAGCCTTGCGCAGATTTTAGAGTTTGAATATCACTTGTCACTACAACCTGTTGACCTGTAGTTTCAAATGCGCGCAGCGCCGATCTTAAGTTTCCTGAGCCATAATCAAAAATGGCAATCAAAGTTAGAGCGTACCTTTTGTAGAAGGAATTCCTTTAACCTGGTTGTCGAGGGCAACAGCATCTTTGAGTGCTCTAGCAACTGCTTTAAATTGCGCCTCTAATACATGGTGGGCATTAGCTCCCTCAAGCACTCTAATGTGTAGTGCAATTTGAGCGGTAGCAACTAAGGATTCCCAAATATGTTTACCTAAGGTGGTATCAAAGGTGCCAATTAATTCAACAATATGTGGTTGATTGTGGACTAAGTATGGCCGGCCAGATAGATCAACCGCTGCTTGCACCAACACCTCATCTAATGGAACTAAGGCATCACCAAATCTTCTAATTCCAGCCTTATCCCCAAGTGCTTCACGCAACGCTTGGCCAATAGCTAGTGAGGTATCTTCCACGGTATGGTGAGAGTCAACCTCCATATCGCCAACAGTTTTAACCTTAAGATCAAAGCCAGAGTGCTTTCCAAGTTGTTCTAACATGTGATTAAAAAATGGCTCACCAGTATCAATTGAGGTATTTCCAGTGCCATCAATATTTAACTCAACTAAAACCTGTGACTCTTTAGTTTTGCGCTCAACTTTTGCACTTCTCAACTTATCTCTCCCTACTTAATTAGCGATGTTAGTTCGGAAATAAATTTATCGTTCTCAGCCTCGGTACCAACGCTCACCCGTAGGTAAGAAGGCAATCCTACATCTCTAATTAATACCCCTTTATCAACTAGCCCTTGCCAGAGTTGGGAAGAGGTATTTTTAAAGCCGGTAAAGAGAATAAAATTTGCCTGCGTTGGGGCAACGGTAAGCCCTAACTGCTCTAATTTTGTAATCAATTTATCTCTAGCATCTCTTAGCTGGGCAACTTTACCCAGCAATAGATCAGCATTTTCAAGTGCGACCTGGGCAGCTGCCTGGGTAAGTGAGCTTAGGTGGTAGGGCAATCTAACAATCATCATCGCATTTATTACCTGTGTATTTGCAACTAGGTATCCAAGGCGCACCCCAGCAAAGGCAAAAGCCTTACTCATTGTTCTAATTACAAGTACATTTTCAAACTCATTAATTAAGGTAGCAGCTGATAGATGGCTAGAGAACTCAGCATACGCCTCATCTACTACCAATAAGCCACCAACTTTTTTCATTTGCACTGCAATCTGCTTTAACTCTTCGATACCGCTGGCAGTACCAGTTGGATTATTTGGCGTAGTAACAAAGGTAATTGAAGGTTTACTCTTTGTGATCGCAGCTAGTATTTCTGGGATATTTAGTGAGAAATCAGCATTGCGTGCCACCACATACCAAGGTGTATTTGTTACTTGCGCAATAATCTTATGAACTGAGTAGGAGGGCTCAAATCCAAGTGCACCATTGCCACCAAATGCTAAAAATATTGATTGGATAATTTCATTGCTGCCATTAGCTGCCCAGATATTGTGCTCATCAAACTTAGTATTTGATAACTTATTTATAAAGTTAGCTAACAAAGCTCTTAATTGGTTAGCATCCCGATCTGGATAACGATTTAGCGCAGCAGATTTTTCCTTAATACCCGTTAAAATCTTATCTACTAGCTCTTTTTCTAGCCCAAATGGATTCTCATTGGTATTTAACTTAACTGCAACTGGTAATTGTGGGGCGCCATAAGCGCTCATCCCAGTTAGGTTTGATCGAATTGGCAGCCAATCTGGCCAAGATGAGTTACTCATTACTTTTCAAATCTAGCTCTAATAGCTTCACCATGTGCTGGTAAATTTTCAGCATTAGCTAGGGTAATTACCGTATCTGCGATATCACTTAGCGCTTTTTTGTCATACTCAATAAAGTGCAAGCCACGCAGAAAAGTTTGGACAGATAAGCCACTGCTGTGGCAAGCACAACCACCAGTTGGTAGGACATGGTTTGAGCCAGCGCTGTAATCACCTAAGGAAACCGGTGAGTTTGGTCCAATAAATACCGCCCCGGCATTTCGAATTAACTTCGCATCTGCTTGCGCATTTTTAGTTTGAATCTCAAGGTGCTCAGCTGCGTAGGCATTTGCCACATCTAAGCCTTGGCTGACTGAATCAACTAAAACTATGGCAGATTGAATTGAGCTAAGTGCCACCTGAATTCGCTCTGCATGTTTTGTCTTAGGCACTCTAATAGCAAGCTCTGCTGCAACCTGTTTGGCAAGCTCTGGGGAAGAGGTAATTAAAATACTGGCAGCTAATTTGTCATGCTCTGCCTGACTAATTAAATCTGTTGCAACTAACGCCGCATCCGCACTCTCATCAGCCACAATTGCAATCTCAGTTGGTCCAGCCTCTGAATCTATGCCAACTACCCCGCGAAGTGCTCGCTTAGCTGCTGCCACATAGATATTTCCTGGTCCAGTAACTAAATCACATTTTTCACAAAGCTCTTTCATACCATAAGCAAAAAGTGCGATCGCTTGCGCCCCACCTACGGCATAAATCTCATCAATACCAAGCAGAGCACAGGTGGCAAGAATTAATGGATCAGGCAACCCATCATTGTTTTTTTGTGGTGGTGAGGCCACAGCAATACTTGCTACCTTTGCAATTTGAGCCGGCACGACATTCATCATTACCGAGCTGGGATAAATTGCACTTCCACCTGGTACATAAAGACCAACTCGATCAACTGGGATCCACTTCTCAGTAACTACACCACCAGCTACTACTTGCGTACTTTTATCTTGGCGAATTTGATCTTGGTGCACCTTTCTTACCCGTTCAATTGAGATCTCAAGTGCTTGGCGCAGTGCTGGATCTAAGGCAGCTAAAGCTTTTTCAATTACATCTTTTGGCACTCGAATTTTTTTAGGAGTAACACCATCAAACTCAGTAGCTAATTTAATTAATTCACTCTCATCACCAGATTTAACCCGGGCAAGTATTGGCTCTACTAATTTTAAGGCGCTAGCCACATCCATGGCAGCACGTGGTAACAGGGCGGCATACTCACTTTTACTGAGTACTTTTCCTCGAAGATCTACTTGGCGAATCACTTTCAAATTATACAGCGCAGCAAGTAGTAGACTTAAATTATGTTTAGTCAGGGAAAATCTGCGCCTAGTGATCTAGAGATCGCACTTAAATTAGCTGATATTGCAGATGAAATATCTATGCAGCGATATTTGGCAATTGATTTAGTAGTTGAAACTAAGCCAGATCTAACTCCAGTATCTGATGCCGATCGAGCTGTGGAGCAAGCAATCCGAGAGTATTTAGGTAAGCATCGAAGTGATGATGCAATTATTGGCGAGGAGTTTGGCACATCAGTTGATAACACCGATCGTGCCTGGATTATTGATCCAATTGATGGCACAAAAAATTATGTTAGAGGAGTGCCAGTTTGGGCAACCTTAATTGCACTTCGCACTTCCCAAGGCATGCAACTTGGTGTGGTCTCATCCCCGGCGCTAGGACGGCGATGGTATGCCAGCAAGGGCAGTGGCGCATTTGTAATTGATAATTTGGCCGATAAAAGTAAGGTAAGAAAGTTAAGTTGCAGCCAGGTAGGCCAGCTATCTGATGCCTCAATGTCAGTTTCTAGCTTTGATAAAAAAGAAGGTTGGAAAGATTTGCAGCCAAATTTACTAAAGCTAAGTGAAATGGTTTGGCGAAATCGTGGGTATGGAGATTTCTGGTCACATATGTTGGTGGCAGAGGGTGCACTTGATTTTGCATTAGAGCCACAACTAGCGCTTTGGGATATGGCAGCGCTGGAGGTAATAGTTAATGAAGCTGGTGGTAGATTTTCAAATTTCACTGGCATTGATGGTTCAAGTGGACCTGGGGCAATATCTTCCAATCATCTACTGCATGATTTAGTGCTCACTCAACTTAAGTAAGGTTAATTTTTTTCTAGATTTAGCCCTTTGATTTATCTCTAGTACAATTTGGAAAATGAAGAGCTTTGAATCATTATGGAGTGAACTTTCAAAAAAAGTTGAATCCAAAGATGCCACCTCGGGCACAGTTGCCGCACTTGATGCTGGCGTGCATGAGATATGTAAAAAGGTTTTAGAGGAGGCAGGTGAGGTTTGGCTTGCTGCCGAACATGAAAATGATCAAGCGCTAGCTAAAGAGATAAGCCAATTGATTTATCATCTACAGACATTAATGCTGGCTCGAGGAATTAAATTAGAGGATGTTTACCGAAATTTATAAGTTTTTAGAAAGGAAGTTATGTTAAAGGTTGCAATCCCAAATAAGGGATTACTCTCTGAGGCAGCTAGTGCTACCTTAGTTGCAGCTGGTTATCGCCAGCGCAAGGATCCAAGAGATTTGGTTCTGGCAGATAATGATAATTTAGTTGAGTTTTACTACCTGCGCCCAAAAGATATTTCAATCTATGTTGGCTCTGGTGAGTTAGATGCTGGTATTACTGGCCGGGATCTACTAATTAACTCCAAAGCAAAAGCGGCGGAGATATTGGCATTAGATTTTGGTCAATCAACCTTTAGATTTGCCGCCCCAGTTGGTAAAAAATGGCAACTATCTGATTTAGCTGGTAAGCGAATTGCTACCTCATACACAGAGTTATTATCTAAATACTTAAGGGAAGCAAATATTTCAGCCACATTGGTGCCCCTAGATGGCGCAGTTGAATCAGCTATTCGACTCGGGGTAGCCGATGTAATTGCAGATGTGGTAAGTACTGGCAACACCTTACGCCAAGCAGGACTTGAGGTTTTTGGGGAGCCAATTACAAAAAGTGAGGCAATTTTAATTACTAGACCTGGGGTAAAAATTGAAGGCAGCTTAGATACCTTAGTTAGAAGAGTTAAAGGTGTAGTTACCGCAAGGCAGTATGTATTAATGGATTATGACTGCCCAACTGCTGTGTTAGATAAAGCTTGTGCAATTACCCCAGGTTTTGAGTCACCAACTATTTCACCCCTGAAGAAAGAGGGTTGGGTAGCGGTTAGATCAATGGTTTTAAAGAAGGATATTCACAAGGTGATGGATGATCTATTTAACCTTGGCGCTAAGGGGATACTGGTAACTGATATTAAAGCCTGCCGGCTTTAATAATCTGATATCAATATACCTACTGTTTTTAATTAATTTAAAAGTAAAGGCGATAAAACACCAATTTGTTATGGGTTTTCCCAGCAACACCGATTAACCTGTATCAGTGCTAGTAAACCAGCAGATATTAAAGGCGCTTGAGGCTGAGTCGATTGAGATTATGCGCGAAACTGCCGCATCTTATAAACAGCCAGTAATGATGTACTCAATTGGTAAAGACTCCTCGGTCCTACTGCACTTAGCTAAAAAAGCTTTTTATCCAGCGCCAATTCCATTTCCATTACTACATATTGATACCACCTGGAAATTTAAAGAGATGATTACATTTCGTGATCAGGCAGCTAAAAAAGCGGGTGCAAAATTAATCGTTCACACCAACCAAGAGGGAGTTGCCTCTGGGATTAATCCATTTAATGCCAGTATCTCTGAGTACACAAGAGTTATGAAAACTGTTGCGCTGCGGCAGGCATTAGATAAGTATGAGTTTGATGCCGCCATTGGTGGCTCACGCCGAGATGAAGAGAAAAGCCGGGCTAAGGAGCGAATCTTTAGTGTGCGAGAGGCAGGACATAAGTGGGATCCAAGAAATCAACGACCTGAGTTGTGGCACACATATAACACCAGGTTGGCACCAGGACAGACTATGCGAGTTTTTCCAATCTCAGATTGGACTGAGGTAGATATTTGGCGCTACATCATGCAAGAAGATATTGAGGTAAACCCACTTTACTTTGCCAAATCTCGCCCAATAGTTAAACGTGGTGAGCAATTAATTATGGTCGATGATGATCGATACCCATTAAATCCTGGTGAATCTATCCAGATGCAACAGGTGCGATTTAGAACGCTAGGTTGTTACCCATTAACTGCTGCGGTGGAATCAACTGCGCAGACTCTTACCCAGATTGTCGATGAGGTCTTTGCGGTAAAGCTAAGTGAGCGGGCAACTAGATTAATTGATGGTGCTAATGAGGATTCCATGGAGAAGAAGAAAAGTGAAGGTTACTTCTAATGCAGCGGGCAATAGTCAGACTTTTAACCTGTGGCAGTGTGGATGATGGCAAGAGCACATTAATTGGCCGGCTACTAGTTGAAACCGACAGTATTCCCTATGACACTATTGAATCTACAAAAAAGATCAGAAGAAGTGGCTCCACAATTGCTTCCGGTGAGATTGATTTTAGTTTATTAACAGATGGGCTAGAGGCCGAGCGGGAGCAAGGAATTACCATTGATGTGGCGTATCGATCTATGTCATTACTTGATGGCAAAAGATTAATTATCTCCGATGCCCCAGGACATGAGCAGTACACCAGAAATATGGCAGTTGCCGCCTCAAGGGCTGATATTGGTTTAGTACTAGTTGATGCCACTAAGGGAGTAAGAACTCAAACCTTAAGACACTTAACTATTTGCTCCCTTATGGGGGTAAATCGAGTAATTGTGGCGATCAATAAATTAGATGCACTCGGTTATAAAAAATCTATTTTTGATGATATCCAAGCCGAGCTAGAAAAAGCATTAAGTAGGATGCAATTACCAGATGTAATTTTTATTCCATTAAGTGCGTTAGCTGGGGATAATGTTGTTGGAAAATCAAAAAATATGGATTGGTATAAAGGGCCAACATTATTAGATTCAATTCAAAGTTGGCGCCCACAGGCAGCAGATGAGGGGCAAGCTCGAATGCGAATTCAGTTAGTAAGTAGAGCTGAAAACTTTCGAGGCTTATCAGGCACGATCCATCTAGGAAGTTTTAAGATGGGCGATGAGGTAAGAGTATTTCCAAGTAATCAGGTAACTAAGATAAGTAAGATAATTGCCAATCAGCAAGAAGTAAGCGCTGCCCATGATTTAGAGGCGGTGACCTTAGTATTTGAATCTGAGGTTGATGCAACAAGGGGTGATCTAATCGCTAGCTCCAAAGAGGAGTTACACCCATCAGATAGATTTAATGCCGATATTGTCTGGCTGCATGAGGATGCCTTAATTCACTCACGCTCCTACCTATTACTAGCAGGATCTAGCCAAACTCCAGCCACTATCACCCGAATTAAACATAAACTTGATGTCAATACTGGCAGTGAAACTGCTGCCACAGATTTAAGTATGAATGAGATTGGCTCAGTTGAGATTGCCACCGATACACCGCTAACACTTCTTGCCTACTCACAATCTAGAGAGTTTGGAAACTTTATTTTGGTAGATCGGCTCACCTTTAACACCGTTGGAGCTGGCATGATTCGTCACTCACTGCGGCGGGGAGAAAATCTCACCTATCAAAAGTATGAGGTAAATAAGGTGGCTCGGGCTGCGCAGAAAAACCAGCAGGCAAAGGTTATTTGGTTAACTGGTCTTTCTGGCTCTGGAAAATCAACCATTGCAAATGCGGTAGAAAAGCGGCTTTATGCCCAAGGCATGCATGCCTATGTATTAGATGGTGACAATTTAAGAATGGGATTAAATGCCGACCTTGGCTTTACCCCAGAAGACCGAGCTGAAAATGTTAGACGAGTATCTGAGGTAGCCAAGGTATTAGTGGATGCTGGCTTAGTTGTCTTAGTTGCCATAATTTCACCATTTGAATCAGATCGAAGGCGTGCTAAATCTTTATTTGAAGACGAAGAGTTCATGGAAGTATTTGTGGATACCCCAGTTGAGATTTGTGCGCAGCGAGATCCTAAAGGTTTATATAAGAAGGCAGCTAAAGGTGGTATTCCAAACTTTACTGGGGTAGGACAGGATTACCAGCGGCCAGCGGCAGCTGATTTAATCTTAAATGGGCAAGATGAGTTAGATGAGAATGTAAATAAGATTTTAAAGGTAATACTATGAATTGGATCTACTTTGCAATCGCAGGATCAGTTGCCCAATTAATTGATGGCGCACTTGGGATGGGCTTTGGTCTAACTAGCTCCACTTTATTACTGACATTAGGTGCCTCTGCTGCTGTGGCCTCTGCTGCCGTTCATGCGGCCGAGATTGGTACCACTTTAGTCTCTGGTGTTTCCCATTGGCATGAAGAAAATATTGATAAAAAAGTATTGATTCGACTTGCTATCCCAGGTGGGGTTGGTGCATTTTTAGGTGCCACATTTTTATCCTCTATTGATTTAACCTCTTCAAAGATTTTTATCTCTACCCTGTTATTATTTATGGGATTTTTACTGCTTTATCGAAACCTATTTCAAACTTCACTACCTGCGCCAAGTGATGTGCAGAATAATCCAAGGTATTTAAGATTTTTAGGTTTTACCGGTGGTTTTATAGATGCCTCAGGCGGTGGTGGCTGGGGACCAGTTGTAACTCCAACCTTAATGACAACTTCAAATATGGAGCCTAGAAAAATAATCGGCACCGTCAGTGCATCTGAGTTTATTGTCGCACTCTCCGCCAGTGCTGGCTTTTTAATTAATATAAATAAGATTGATATTGATTGGTCAATTGTTGGTGGGCTAGCTTTAGGAGGTGCACTCATGGCACCGATTGCAGCAAAACTCGTAGTCAAACTGCCGCGTAAGCAACTTGCCATCCTAGTTGGAATTGCAATTATTGTGATTAATGGCGTAAGAATTATTCAGGGTTAATAATATTTAGCTATTTCAATACCCTTAGCTGTCAAATTTTTCAAAATACTCTCATACTTTTTATTATATAAATCTGGATCCTTAACCTCTTTCTGCCACTCACCTTGGGTCATGTATTCAGGTAGCATTTGAGTTTCAAAGTACTCACGGGTTAAGTCATGATCTTCAATCTCAAGAAAGCTTAACAGCCTTAGATACTCTTGCTTTCGATCATTAACGATTAAATCTTCCAAGCGCATCTGCATTTGATCTTTAGCTCTAACCTTAAGTAAGGCATTATGAGCTTTTTCAATTCGGTTAGCCCACCAAGTAAGTGCCTCATGGGGATCATCTGGACCCCACCGTTCTTTCGAAACTGAAAGCGCTACATCCCTGCCATCGCGAACCATATTTATAAATTTAGCATTAGGAAATAATTTATAAATATAGTTGGCTTGTATCATATTAAGTGGGGTAGAATCTGCAAAATATTTCACGTTTTTATCCTCGATTTGAGCGGCAGAGATTTCATAAAAAAATGCCCTACTTGCCCTTTTTTTATCAGAATTAAAATAAGATTTAAAATTCACCACCGCTAAATCAAGTTGTTCTTTAGTTATTCCTTGCACTAACCCCCTTGGCTTACCTTTTTTACCAATCTCACTCCACCACTTTGAATTTAAGTAAATTAAAAAACGATCTTTTTTCTTTTTCCCAAATCTATTTAGAATTCTTGCCGCAAGATTATTTCGCTTACTTTTAAAATCCTCTTCGAGAGATAAGGATCTACCAAAATTTAGGTCGATTAATCCGTATCGAGCTGTTAAATACTTGATCTCCCGCGGCAGGCTAGAGTGAACCTGCGGGTGATTTTTCAATAAATTTAAAATTATGGTGGTCCCGCTGCGGCCAGTACCACCGGTAAACAATGGCGAAAACCCATACTCCATTTGAGCACTGTAGTACTTAATGCCAGCAGAGTGATGGCAAATCTCGCATGGCTGGAAAATTCACTCTAAATTCATAGAAGGTCATGCCTACATGAGAATTTTTCATATCGGATAATTCTTATATATTCATCTTATAATTAGCAGACTTAAATGCAGCTCTAAGCTCATAATTGATTGCTAGGAATTAACTCATTTTAAATTTTTATAAATTTTCAACTGGTAATACGCCTATGAGATTTGTACGGGTTGATCGGGTACACGCTCAAATTTCAGAAACTCTCAGGTAAATCACAGAGTAGTAAATCTGGCAGCCCCTGACATAAGCTGCTTGAGGCTATATGTTGTAGATATGAGTACAACAGCATATTTACCTAAAAAACAACGCACGCGAGTGGGATTAATTGGATTTGGTAAAGCAGGACGGGCGGTTGCCTCAGTTTTGCTCAATGATAAGACTATTGATTTGGTTTGGGTGGTTCGAAAAACTCAAACTTTAGAGAATAGATCAGTGCCTGAGTTTCTTGGCATTAATTCAGATGAGGAAGGAACTATCCACTGGATGGGTGATATGGATTTTAAATCCTTATACGCAAGTTCGCCAGTGGATGCAATTATAGATTTTTCCTCAGAGACTGGCATGGATTACTACGCTAAGGATGCAGCTGAGTATGGGATCACAATAGTGTCAGCAATTTCAAATCTACCCAATGATCGAATTAAAAAATTGAGGGAGTTTTCAGAAAACTCTCGGATTTTATGGTCACCAAACATTACTCTTGGTATTAATTTTCTAATTATTGCGGCCAAGACCTTACAAAACATTGCACCACATGCGGATATTTCAATACTTGAGGAGCATTTTAAGTTAAAGCCAGAGATATCAGGAACTGCATTAAAAATCGCAGATGCATTAGATATTCCGCAAAGTAGTATCAATACCGTAAGGGCTGGTGGAATAATTGGCGTGCATGAAATATTATTCGGTTTTCCATTTCAAACAGTTAGGCTTAAACATGAATCCATCTCCCGTGAGGCATTTGGAGATGGGGCAATTTTTGCCTTAAAAGAGTTACAGAAACATGAACTAGGCTTTTACAATATGGAGGAATTAGTTGGGCAATATTTTGTCGATGCAAACATGAAATATAAGAAATCTATTAAATCGCCAAAGAAATTACGTTTGATAAATAGAATTTTTTACAGAATTATTCAAAGAATTAAACATACTTAATTTGAGAAATTAAATAAGTGGATTGTGAGGGGCTCGAACCCTTAGAACCTGCTGATTGAGAGGCCAAAATTATTTAATCGTAGGCGTAATGTATTTAGGGCTCATGGATACCCCCGACCCTCATGTTCTTTTCTAACTGCTAAGGCTTAGTTTTTTCCCTACGCATACTTGGGATAGTCACAGCACCGTATTTTTATTCTCTCCTTCCGACCATTAGCAATGGGGATGCTGGCCTGGGCGCTTGATGTAGGAGTTGCGTTAGCTGCTGTTAAATTCACAGGACTTTAAC
>LIBD01000023.1 GCA_001437855.1 Actinobacteria bacterium BACL4 MAG-120820-bin23
CGGGTTCAATATCGGCAATTAGTATTGAAAAAAGCTCTTCCAAGATAATCAGCACCAATAATTTGAACTTTGCTCCAATTAAACAATTATCAATCAAGGATTCACTAGGTGGGGGAAATACACTAAGCAGAAAATTTTTTGGAGCTATCAAGTAATGCCAAGAATAATTTACCGCCACCAACCTGCTACTAGATTTATCGTTAGTGCAATTGGTGAGCCAGGGGAGAGAGAATTTTTTCTTCAAGTTAAGTCCGCACTAGGGGTAAATACCTTGGCAATTGAGAAAGGACAGGTAATCGCCCTTTCTGAAAGATTTGACGAGCTAGTTCGAGAACTTAGGCGCTCAAAAATGGCATCTCCTGACGAATTATCCGCCACTCCAGTTGTCGATGATGAACCTCTAGAACTGCCAATTGAGCAAGATTTTCAGGTAGGAATAATAAGTATTACCTGGGAGTCAGACTTAGTTGTTGTAAATATTCAAGCAGCTTCCCAGGAAGATGAAATGTTAATTGATGATTTGGATACTGGCCCCGATCTAGTGATTGTTACATTAAGAATAAATCAAGTCAAAAGTTTTTGTTTAAGAGCATCTTCTGTGGTCAATGCCGGCAGACCAGCATGTCCATTTTGTTCACTCCCAGTGGATCCACGGGGCCATCTATGTCCTAGAGCAAATGGATATCGCAGATGAACACCTCTTCGGAAACACTATCCATTGGCGATATTAAAGTTATTGGCCGATTAATTGATGCGTCCAATGCCACCTTGATGGGCGAGATAGTAAGTCCAAACTCGAGCATTAAAGTTATATATAAACCAATCGCCGGTGAAAAGCCACTTTGGGATTTTCAAGACGGCAACTTGGCATTCAGAGAGTACTGCGCCTTTCTGGTAAGCGATTTGGCAGGCTTCAACATTGTTCCGGCGACTATTTTACGAGATGGACCTTTTGGTTTGGGTATGGTGCAGCAATGGATTGAGATTGATAAGACTGTTGATGTAGTTGAGTTTGGTCAAAGCGAAGATAGTCAGCTAAGAAAACTAGCTTTGTTTGACAGTATTATTAACAATACTGATAGAAAGTATGGGCATTTATTAATTAATAGTGATGAGAAGTTGTTTGGTTGTGATCACGGCGTATCATTTCATAGCCAAAATAAGTTAAGAACTGTGATTTGGCAGTTTGCGGGCGAAAAATTTACTACTGAAGAAGTGGCTCTACTTGAAAGAACTCGAGAGGTTGATTTCAATGGTGTATTCGAAAAGTATTTAACTGATATAGAAATCTCAGCATTTTCGGATAGAATAAACACGCTTATAGCATCTGGAACATTTCCACTTCCAAGTGACGAATGGCCAGCGATTCCTTGGCCACCAGTCTAAGTGAGGTTAATATTTTGAAAAATTGGCCAAAGGTCTACTTGCCCCCAATTAATGATCTTAAGTTTCCACCTCTTAAACTTCATGACTCCTATTCTGGTCTTTATGAATACTCTAAGAGTGGAAAGTTCAGAATGTATGTATGCGGAATAACTCCATACGATTCTACGCACCTAGGCCATGCTGCAACTTATTTGTCCTTTGATCTAATTAACAGGTATCAACAATTAGCTAATCTTCAAGTGAGTTTTGTCGAGAATATAACAGATGTCGACGACCCACTTCTAGAGCGAGCAAAACGCGATGGTCAAGATTGGCAAGTCTTAGCAAATTCTCAAGTCGATCTATTTATTTCGGATATGACGGCCTTAAGAATTTTGCCTCCGAGTCAATTAGTGAAAGTCACCGACTCTCTTGATCTTGTTGAATCATTTATCGATAAGTTGGACAGAAATGGTCATATTTATCAGATCGATGGTGATTTCTACTTCAGCGTGGATAAGTATTTAGATTCTCTGCCGATTTCTCTAGCAGAAGCAATCTCGGTTTTTGCCGAACGCGGGGGAGATCCGGACAAAGAAGGAAAAAGACACCCATTAGATGCTGTTGTTTGGAGTGCGAATAAAAATGGCGAACCAGGTTGGAATAGTAAATATGGGTTTGGGCGACCAGGCTGGCATATCGAATGTACAGCTATTGCTTGTGAGTTTTTAGATAATGATGAGAAAGATCCGGTAATTCAATTGCAAGGTGGCGGATCAGATTTAATTTTTCCACACCATTTTATGAGCGCACAGATAGTAAAAGCTGCATTAGGCCGAGACTTCGCTGAAAGCTACATACATGCAGGAATGATTAGCCTTGACGGAGAGAAGATGAGCAAATCAAAGGGTAATCTCATTTTTGTTTCCAAATTGATTCAAGAAGGGATTGATCCAATGGTTATACGTTGGGCGCTGCTTTCTGGTCACTATCAGCAAGATAGAGAGTGGAGCACACAACTTCTTGAGAAGGCGAAAGATGAAGTTGTATTGGTTCGATCGGCGCTTTCACGAAGCGAAACAGCTGATGCTTCGAGTCTGGTCAACAATTTAATTATGGATCTATCAGATAATCTAAATACCCCTAAAGCGTTAAGTAAGATTGTCGATTGGTCCCTCGAGTCCAATAGAATTGCAACATCTAATCACAGTGGTTTAGTATCACGTGCAATTGATTCCTTACTAGGATTGGCGTTATAAATTATGAGCGCGATTCTTTTTGATATGGATGGAACAATCATAGATTCTGAGCCTTTATGGTTACAGGCTGAAATCGAGGTAATGGCAGAGCTGGGGTGTCATTGGGATGAGCAGGATCAAATAAATTGCCTTGGCGGTCCTATGGAAAGGACTGAGAAGTACATGCAGGATAGAAGCGGCAATGTAAAGCCATACGGCTACTTTGGTCAAAGATTGAATGAAGTAATGAAGTTAAAGTTCGTAAAGGATTTGGAATTGATGCCAAATGCTTTGGAGCTAATAACAAAATCAAAAGAAGCTGGATTAAAGACAGCATTGGTAACTGCCAGCGGCCGAGAACTTATGAATTCTGCACTCACACGCTTTCCGGAGAATAGTTTTGATAACGCAATATCGCGAGACGATGTAACAAATTCCAAACCGCACCCAGAGCCTTATCTAATGGCAGCTAAGAGACTGCAAGTAAAAATTGAAGAATGTCTTGTGTTGGAGGATTCTATGACTGGAGTTCGTGCGGGTTTAGATTCTGAAGCACAAGTAGTGGCAATTTCACATATTATATCTATCGCAAATGAGAAGAATTTAAGAGTCATTTCTAGTCTCTCGGAAATAACTTTTAAACAATTGGTTGAGTGGTATCCGTTTTTAGACAGGGCAGTACGTCATGATAGATAGAAGTTTTCAATATGGTGATCGAATACAACTGACTGATGCAAAAGGTAAGCTGTATTCCATAACTCTTACAAAGGGTGCTGAGTGGCACACACACAAGGGAATGTTAAAGCACGACGATCTTTTTGGTCTACCTGAGGGATCTATCGTCAAAACAAATGGGGAACTTAAGTTTCAAATTTTTAGACCTTTACTTAGTGATTATGTTCTATCAATGCCAAGAGGTGCCACGATTGTTTATCCAAAAGACTCTGCAATGATTCTTGGGGTAGCAGATGTGAAGCCTGCTTGTAGAGTTTTGGAAGCCGGAGCTGGTTCTGGAGCTTTGAGTATTTCTATACTTCGTGCAGTTGGAAGCGATGGCTATCTACACTCCTTTGAAGCGCGTGAAGATTTCGCAGAGATTGCCCGTACCAATGTACAAAGTTATTTTGGTGAATCCCCGCAGAACTGGAAGTTGGATATTGGTGCTTTACAAGAAAGAAAGTTTGAAGCGGAATATGATCGCGTTATTCTCGACATGCTTGCCCCCTGGGAATGTGTTGAAATCGCCTCACAAGCATTAGTTCCTGGAGGAGTTTTTCTTTGTTATGTCGCAACCACAACTCAGTTATCACGAGTTGCAGAAGCAATAAAAGAATCAGGAAATTTTACCGAGCCGGAATCATCAGAAACTATTGTCAGGGGTTGGCACCATGAAGGCTTGGCTGTTAGACCTCGACATAGAATGATTGGCCATACCGGATTTCTTACGTTTGCAAGAAGAATGGCACCGGGAGTGCCTGTTCTGCAGCGAAGAAGGAGACCCTCAAAAGGATCTTATGATCTGAGTGACTAACTAACTTTAATTAAATCTACAACGAAAATTAAAGTTTCATTAGGACCGATCGCACCACCTGCACCTTGCGCTCCATAACCAAGATCTGGCGGAATAACTAGTAAACGTCGTCCACCTTCTTTCATTCCTGGAATTCCTTGTTGCCAGCCGAGAATCACTCCACTAAGTGGGAACGTAGCAGTTTGTCCAGAATCCCAAGAAGATTCGACTAACTGACCACTGCTCCATGCCATCAATGTGTAGTGGACCTCTAAAACCGAAGTTGCAATTGCCTCTGCTCCTGAACCAATAAAAATATCCTTTGTTTCAAGCTTGGTCGGGGCCGTTCCTTTCGGAGGTGAAATCTCAGGCTTTGAACCACTAAGTCCAGCTACTTCAGGAAAATCTGAAAATGATTGATTTTGTTGGACCATAGGATCAACTCCTCCGTCTGTTGAGCACGCAGTTAATAAGGTTATAGGCAGAAGTAAAAATGCTATTTTTTGTTTAGTTTTCATAGTTAATCTTAGCAAATATTTACTTAAAGACTAATCTATGTTCATGAGTTCTCAGAAGACAGAAAGATTAATCAATTTAACTCTGGCCCTTTTGGCATCCAAGCGATATCTGAGCAAGGCAGAAATTTTACGCAATATTCCAGGCTATGAAGGATCCCCTGAAACCAAGGAGAGAATGTTTGAAAGGGATAAAGATGATCTACGTGGCTTGGGAATACAAATAGATGTAAACAATTTTGATCCGCTGTTTGAGGATGAGCAGGGATACCTTATAAAAAGTGACTCATTTCAGTTTGCTGAAAATGAATTTACTAAGGAAGAACTTCTACTACTTACGATGGCAGCTAATCTTTGGCACGACTCTGCGGTAGAAATTGACTCCCAAAATGCATTGCTTAAAATTCAATCTTTGAGTGGTCCAGTCGAAAATGATATGACCACGACCCCAACTCTAAGAATTACCGAGGATTGGCAGCTTCTAGTATCAATCTTTACTGCGGTACAAGATAAGCAAATCCTGGAATTTAGCTATCGTGGTAAGAGACGGCAAGTGAATCCATACGGGCTTTATTCGAGTAACGGTTTTTGGTATTTAATTGCCTCGGAAATTAATGTAATTAAGTCCTTTAAGTTGGTGCGAATTGAAGGCGAAGTAGATTCAATTGGTGAAAAAGATGCATTTGAAAAGCCAGACAATTTTAATGTTGGCAATTTTCTAAAAGAAGAGAGTAATTCGGTCAGTCTGGTCTCAAAATTACAGGTTAGAAAAGGAGCTGCATTATCCCTACGAAATAAGTTCGCAGTGAAAGATCTAGATTCAGAATGGGATCTAATTAGTATTCCTTATACTAATGAACAGGAATTATTGGAAATGGTTTTATGGCATGGCACAGACCTTAAACTTATTGAGCCCGCAACATTACAGCAACTACTAGTTGCAAATTTAGAGAGCTACTTAAATGGCTGAATCTGCTGCTGTACGAGCTTTGCGAACCATGGATTTAATTCCATATGTGCTTGAAAATCCAAGTTGTTCTATAAAGACTTTGGCAAAACGCTTTTCAACTACCGAGAAGCAGATTGAAAGAGACTTAGAACTTATCTTTATGTGTGGCTTGCCTGGTTATACACCATATGAGTTAATCGATATTGTTCTAGAGGATGGTGTGGTTTCTGTAATTGACCCACAAGTACTTAATCGGCCTAGAAGATTTTCCAAGACTGAGTTGGTGGTTATTGTCTTAGGTTTAAAGATTTTGTCGGAGATTAAACTAGAACGGAGTGATCTTCGTGAGAAAATAGATAAGTTAATAGCGAAGGTTTCTCATATAAAGAATGACGAGATACTTATTAATGACTCTCAGTTGATTAGTTCGGAGTTTGTCGAAACTATAAATAAGGCAATAGGTAATAGACAGATTTTAAGAATAGGATACATATCAGTAACTAAAGATCAATCTACTGAACGGGATGTGGTTCCATTAACTCTCTATTATTCAAATGGATCCCTTTATATGAATGCATTTGATGTAGAAAAGAAAGCTGAGCGGGTATTTAGAGTCGACGCAATAACTAAATGTGAAACAGGCACATTTCTAGAATTTGAGGTTAATCAATCCCACTTACCAGAAATCATTATTGAACTTGAGGTTCAGGATTGGCTACGTTTCTTTGTAGAAAGAAATATGTCAATAATAAGATCGGTCAAGCACAGCAACCAGGGTTTGCTTGTCGAGGTCGCGGTGTCAAATATCGATTGGCTGGAGAAAAGTATTCTTAGTCATATCCCAGGAATAAAGATTAAAGCCCCTCAGGATTTTGCTGTAAGAGTAAGAGAGAACGCCCGCAATATTTTGGCTCTATACGGATATTCAGCTAATTAGGGTAGTATGTAGGTATGAATTCTCTCAAGCCATGGCATTTATTAGTACTAGCGGTTGTTTTTCTGGTTCTCTTTGGATCTAAGCGCTTGCCCGATTCAGCCAGATCGCTTGGTAGATCGTTGCGAATTTTTAAAAGTGAAGTTCAAGAGTTGAATAAGGATGAGAACACAGGAAGTAAAAAATCAGATCCAGACTCCGATAGGTAGTTAACGTGAGTAAACGCCGTGGCGAGAAAATGCCGCTGGTAGACCATGTACGAGAGTTTAGAAACCGGCTAATAAAATCTGTAATTGCCATTGTTTCTATGGCAATTGTTGGTTGGGTTTTCTATCAGCAAATTGTTCGACTTCTAACTCTGCCGTTTTGCGATATCGGTACATCTAGCGAACCAACCACTAATCAATGCGGAGCTCTTTATGTTAATGGAATCCTTGGACCATTTAATCTTCAGGTAAAGATATCATTACTCACTGGAGTACTGCTTTCAGCACCTGTATGGATATATCAAGTCTGGGCTTTCATCACACCAGCTTTGCATCGCAAAGAGAAACGCACTGCTGTATTTTTTGCTCTGATCGCAACACCGCTCTTTCTAACTGGATCTACTTTGGCGTATTTGATTCTTCCAAATGCAGTCAGTATTTTATTAGGGTTCACGCCAGATAACTTAGACAATCTGGTCCGGTTTGATGAGTATTTAGATTTTGTTCTAAGACTTATTTTGATTTTTGGCTTAGCATTCATATTGCCGCTTTTCCTGGTTGCGTTGAATTTGTTAGGAATCATTTCAGGCAAGACAATTTTACGCCCGTGGCGAGTCGCAGTATTTTCTTGTTTTCTTTTTACTGCTGCTTTCACACCGACTCCAGATCCAATTACCATGACACTACTGGCAATTCCTTTATGCCTTATCTACTTTCTCTCTGGCCTATTTGCCTTACTTGTGGATAGAAAGCGCGATCGAAGTAATAGTAATGAATCAAATGTCACTCCAATATCCCCACCTGAAGACATCTAATGTGGTTGATTGCACTTAATAGAAAATCTGGAAGGGGAAGAGCAAAGAAGTTAAGCCAGACACTAATCTCACTATTAGATAGTAATGAAATTGAATATGAACTAGTAGATGAGTCAAGTGCTGTAAAAACTTCCAATAAAATTCGAGATCTATGTTCAACAGGTAATTTTGAAACACTTATTGCCATTGGAGGAGATGGTCTGGTCCATCTTTGCATCCAAGAGATTGCACTAAAATCAATTAACTTTGGAGTAATTCCAGCTGGAACTGGAAATGATTTTGCAAGATGTATCGGCGTATATGGTAAATCTGTAGCCGAAATATTTGAAGGTTATGTTAGCTGCCAACCAAAAAAATTGGATTTA
This sequence comes from Actinobacteria bacterium BACL4 MAG-120820-bin23, assembly GCA_001437855.1. Taxonomy (GTDB): domain Bacteria; phylum Actinomycetota; class Actinomycetes; order Nanopelagicales; family Nanopelagicaceae; genus Nanopelagicus. The sequence goes on from LIBD01000023.1 coordinate 7,898, forward strand.
GGTAGAATCTCAAGTCCAAATAAGATTGAGTGGTTTGTGCAAGTGCTAAGTACTGGTTTTGATGCGAATGTTAACGCCTTAGCTAACACATTTAGTTGGCCACGGGGTAAGGTAAAGTACACAATTGCGACATTATTAATTCTTTCAAAATTTAAGAGCATAAAGTTTGCATTTGATATTGATGGCGTATCTTTTTTGCAGCAAGGGATGCTCTTAACCGTTGCAAATGGGAGTAATTATGGAGGGGGCATGAAGATCAGTCCTAACTCCTTAAACTCTGATGGTTTACTTGATTTAATTCTGGTTAAACCTGTGTCAAGGCTTACTCTTTTACGGATCTTTCCAAGAGTTTTTTCCGGTCGACATATTAATCACCCAAAAGTTAATTCCTACTCAGGTAAAAGGGTTCAGATATCGGCAGATACTTCCGCATTTGCTGACGGAGAGTTCATTTCTCCTTTGCCGATCGAGATTGAGGTTGTAACTGGTGCGCTAAATTCATGGTCGTTAAAATGAATCTGTCTCCAGCAGAAAGCTATGCGCGAGTAAAACTAAATAATAAGTATTTAAAGACTAAGGAATTCTCCGAGAGTTTCCCTTTTGAATTAGATGATTTTCAAATTGCAGCATGTCATGCATTGGAGTCAGGCAAAGGAGTTCTAGTTGCTGCCCCAACCGGAGCTGGAAAAACGATAGTTGGGGAGTTTGCAGTAAATTTAGTCATCAATTCAGGTGGTAAATGTTTTTACACAACTCCAATTAAGGCTTTATCAAACCAAAAATTCTCAGAGCTAAGCGATAAATATGGCTCAACTAGAGTCGGTTTACTAACTGGCGATACCTCGATCAATTCAGAGGCGCAGATCGTAGTGATGACCACCGAGGTGCTACGAAACATGATTTATGCAAACTCTACGACAATTACTGACCTTAAATATGTAGTAATGGATGAAGTTCACTATCTCGCTGACAAATTTAGGGGGGCCGTTTGGGAAGAGATTCTGATACACCTATCAGAGGCGGTTCAAGTTATTTCCTTGTCAGCGACGGTTTCTAATGCAGAAGAGTTTGGTGAATGGCTACAAACCGTTAGAGGAGATACTGAGGTAATAGTTAGTGAAACCCGTCCTGTTCCGTTGTATCAGCATGTACTTTTTGGAAATCGTTTGATTGATCTATTTGGTGAAGGACAAAGGTTGAATCCCGAACTAACAAAACTAGAGCGAGATACCTATCGAAAAATCAAGGGCAACTGGCGTGATAAACCGAGAGGTCCTAGATCATTAACTAGACCTGAGGTCATCGAAAAACTTGAACGAGAATCCCTTTTGCCTGCTATTACCTTTATTTTCTCGCGCAATAGTTGTGATGCGGCCGTTCGTCAATGCATTGCATCAGGAATTAGATTAACCAATGGTAAAGAGCGTCAAGAGATTCGCGATGTAGTTTCAAGAAATATTAAGAGTTTGGCGGAAGAGGATCTTGTTGTTTTAGGTTATTACGAATGGGCAGATGCATTAGAAAGAGGTGTTGCAGCCCATCATGCTGGTTTACTACCAGCATTTAAAGTTACGGTAGAGGAATTATTCCAACGAGGCTTAGTTAAAGCTGTTTTCGCAACTGAAACATTGGCACTAGGCATCAATATGCCTGCCAGGACAGTTGTACTTGAGAAGTTAAGTAAATGGAATGGCGAGGGGCATGTGGCTATCTCGCCGGGAGAATATACCCAGTTAACTGGCCGTGCCGGTAGAAGAGGTATTGATATAGAAGGTAATGCAGTAATACTTTGGGGGAATGAATTAGATTCAACTTCTGTTGGTGGCCTTGCGTCAACACGAACATATCCATTAAAGAGTTCATTTAAGCCTACATATAACATGAGTATTAATCTAATATCGCAGTTTGGATCAGAACGTGCGCGGACCTCTCTTGAATCTTCGCTAGCACAATTCCAAGCAGATAAAGCAGTTGTGGGACTTTCTAGACAGATCCGAAAGAATGAATCTACAAGAGATGCACTCTTTACTGAGGCGAAATGCGACAAGGGAGATTTTACGGAATATGCGAAGCTGCGCTTTGAAATAAAAAATTTAGAAAATGACAGCAAGCGAAATAAGCGCAAAAGGTTGGAAATTGAGGATGAGATTGCGAATATCAGAAAGAGACTAAAGAATCATTCATGTCACAACTGTCCAGACAGGGAGCATCATTCTCGTATTACTGAGCGAGCATTTCGCCTACAAAGAGAAATCGACGGACTTACAGATCGCATAAACAGTCGAACTAATGTGATTGCTAAAAGATTTGATCGGATCAGGTTAGTTCTCGATAAATTAGGGTATCTTGAGAATGATCAGATTACTAAACCTGGTCGAATGTTAGCTAAGATTTATGGTGAAACTGATTTACTAATAGCAGAATCAATTCGAGCTGAGGTATTTGATCAACTAACTGTTCCGGAACTCGTATCAGTAATTTCTGCCTGTATATATGAATCGAGAAATGATGATGCATCCAAAATTCCCCGCGGTCAGGTACCAAATGCACTTAGCGATATTTCTCGTATCTACGGCCGAATCCATGATATTGAGATAGATATGAACCTAGAGCCAATGCGGTCACCTGACTTCGGATTTTGTTGGGCAGCCTACCGTTGGGCTAGTGGTAATTCATTAACTTCTGTACTTAAAGGTAGCGAACTAACAGTGGGGGATTTTGTTCGGTCTATGAAGCAGATAATTGATCTATTAAGGCAACTTAGAGTTGCTGCTCCCCAATTACAACAAACTATTGATCTATCGCTTGAGTCAGTTGATCGAGGAGTAATAGCTTATGCAGGAGCTGCAATATGACACTTATGCTCCTTGATAGTGCTTCGCTTTGGTATCGCGCATATTTCGGAATGCCAGAGACTTTGGTTTCACCAAACGGAGTTCCTATAAATGCAATTAAGGGCTATCTCGATATGACTTCTCGGTTGCTTGTTAAGTACAAACCTGATCGATTAGTCGCTTGTCTTGAAGGCGATTGGCGTCCGAGTTGGAGAGTAGAACTTTTTCCTGATTACAAACTTAATCGTCTAGATGATGAAGGCACAGAAGATGAACCAGATACTTTGTCACCCCAGATTCCGATACTGCTTGATGTATTAGATGCACTCGGAATTCCATTGGTTGGAGTAGATGACTACGAAGCTGACGACTTAATAGCAACTTTAAGTGTTTCCCAAAAGGGACCTGTAAGAATCGTCACTGGTGATCGAGATCTATTTCAATTAGTTGACGATAAAAGAGATGTGAAGATAATTTATTTGGCTAAAGGGGTCTCAAATCAT
>LIBD01000024.1 GCA_001437855.1 Actinobacteria bacterium BACL4 MAG-120820-bin23
TACTTCTTCGTGGAACTAAGCGTGAAGATGTTGAGCGTGGTCAGGTTGTTTGTAAGCCTGGATCAATTACACCTCACACAGATTTCGAAGCCTCTGCATACATCCTGTCAAAGGATGAGGGTGGTCGTCACACACCATTCTTTAATAACTACCGTCCTCAGTTCTACTTCCGCACAACGGATGTAACTGGTGTGGTAACACTTCCTTCTGGTACTGAAATGGTTATGCCTGGCGATAACACCGCTATGACAGTAACTCTAATTCAGCCAGTTGCGATGGAAGAGGGACTTCGCTTTGCGATTCGTGAAGGTGGCCGCACAGTTGGTGCTGGTCGCGTAACCAAGATCGTTAAGTAAAAAAATAAGAATTATTTCTGGGTTGCTGAAATATGTGGCCCAGAAATAACTAAAAAGTTTTAACTAGCAAAAAAGGAGAAGCAAAATGGCCGGACAAAAGATCCGCATTAGGCTTAAGGCGTATGACCATGAGGTGATTGACACTTCAGCGAAGAAAATCGTTGAAACTGTTGAGCGCACCGGGGCAACCGTCGCAGGCCCAGTTCCGCTGCCTACTGAGAAAAACACTTACTGTGTTATTCGCTCTCCACACAAATATAAAGATAGCCGCGAGCATTTCGAGATGCGCACCCACAAGCGCTTAATCGACATCATTGATCCAACACCTAAAACTGTTGACTCATTAATGCGTCTTGATTTACCAGCTGGCGTCGACATCGAGATTAAGCTCTAAGGGAAAATTCAAATGACAACTACGCAATCTAGATCTTCTGCCATCAAGGGTATCTTGGGCAAGAAGTTGGGCATGACCCAGGTCTTTGATTCCCAAAATAAAATTGTGCCAGTAACTGTTATTGAGGCTGGCCCATGTGTGGTTACTCAAATTCGCACACTTGAAAAAGATGGCTACACCGCTGTGCAATTAGCTTATGGCGCAGTTGAGCCACGTAAGGTTTCAAAGCCAGCAACTGGTCAATTCGCAAAAGCTGGTGTTACACCACGTCTTGAAGTTGCGGAGTTAAGAGTTTCAAACACTGACGGATATTCAGTTGGTCAAGAATTAAAGGCAGATGTATTTACAGCTGGTGAAATTATTGATGCCACTGGTACATCAAAAGGTAAGGGAACTGCTGGTGTTATGAAGCGCCATGGTTTCTCGGGAGTTGGTGCCGCCCACGGTGTAGATAAGAAACACCGTATGTCAGGATCTATTGGAAATAGAACTACCCCAGGTCGCGTATTTAAAGGTAAGCGCATGATGGGTCGCATGGGTATTGATACTGTGACTGCACAAAATCTTTTAGTGCACTCAGTTGATGCATCAAGCAACAAAATATTAGTTCGTGGCGCAGTGCCAGGTGCAATTGGTGCCACCATATTTATTAAGAGCGCAGCTAAAAAAGCTATTGGTGAAACTATTAATACAAAGGCTGGTGCATAATGGCGCTAAAACTTGAGATTAAAGATATTGCTGGCAAGCCAAGTGGCAGCATTGAATTACCTGCAGCCATATTTGATGTGCAGGCAAATGTGCCATTAATTCACCAGGTAGTTGTTGCGCAATTAGCAGCAGCACGTTCTGGAACTCATAAGACTAAAAATCGTGGTGAGGTCTCCGGTGGTGGAAAGAAACCATTTAAACAAAAGGGAACTGGTCGTGCTCGTCAGGGTTCAACTCGTTCACCTAACCAACGTCATGGTGGAGTTGCCCATGGTCCAGTACCTCGTAAGTATGACCAACACACACCAAAGAAAATGATTGCTGCCGCACTAAAAGGTGTTTTATCAGATCGCCAACGCGCATCTCGGATTCACGCCGTAAGCGGAATTGTGGAAGCAACCACAACCAAAGCTGCTATCTCTGCAGTTCGCCAATTTTCAGATCGTAAGAATTTATTAGTGGTTTTATCTAGAACTGAAAATGCAGCATGGCTGGCGCTAAGAAATCATGATGATTTACATCTAATCGTTAATGATCAATTAAATGCCTACGATGTTTTAGTTGCTGATGATGTAATTTTTTCTGAGTCAGCACTTCGTGACTTTATTGCCGGGCCTGCAACTGGCAAAGGTGCAACAGCTGTTGCCCGCGAGAGTGAAGTAGGAGTATCGGCATGAAAAACTACCGCGACGTATTGCTAGCACCAGTTGTATCTGAGAAGTCATACTCACTGCTAGATGGCAATAAGTACACATTTTTAGTAGCACCAGATGCCAACAAGACTGAAATTAAAATTGCAGTTGAGAAAGTATTTGGCGTAAAGGTATTAAGTGTTAACACCATGAACCGTGAGGGTAAGCGCAAGCGAACCGCTCTTGGTTTTGGAAAGCGTAAAGATACAAAGCGGGCAATTGTGCATGTGGCAGCTGGACAACGAATCGACATCTTTGGAGGACCAGTCTCCTAAGCGGGGATTGGCTCTTAATAGGAATAGGGAGAATAGATAATGGCACTGCGTAATCTGAGGCCGACCACACCTGGTCAGCGCGGAGCAAGCGTTCCTGATTTTGAAGAGATCACTCGTCAAAAGCCAGAGAAATCATTAGTTCGTCCGATTAATTCCAAAGGCGGTCGTAACGCAACTGGTCGGGTAACCATGCGTCATCAAGGTGGCGGACATAAGCGTGCCTACCGGTTAATTGATTTTGTTCGTAATGATAAAGATGGTGTACCAGCAAAGGTTGCCCAAATTGAATACGATCCAAACCGGACTGCAAATATTGCACTGCTGCACTTTGCCGATGGCGAGAAGCGTTACATCATTGCACCAGATGGTTTAACTCAAGGCTCACCTATTGAAAATGGACCAGCTGCAGATATTAAGCCAGGAAATAATTTGCCACTTCGTAATATTCCAGTCGGAACCATGATTCATGCAATTGAACTTCGCCCAGGTGGTGGAGCAAAGATTGGTAGATCAGCTGGCAGTGCTGTGCAATTAGTTGCAAAAGATGGACCATACGCACAACTTCGTATGCCATCAGGTGAAATTAGAAATGTTGATGTTCGCTGCCGAGCCACAGTTGGCACCGTTGGTAATGCTGAGCAATCAAATAGAAATTATGGAAAAGCAGGCCGTATGCGATGGAAGGGCAAGCGCCCATCTGTTCGTGGTGTGGTTATGAACCCAGTAGATCACCCACATGGTGGTGGTGAAGGTAAAACCTCTGGTGGCCGTCATCCAGTTTCACCTTGGGGATTACCAGAAAAGCGCACTCGCAAAAAGAAAGCCAGTGATTCATTAATTATCCGTCGTCGCAAGTCGAACAAGAAGAGATAAAGGGGGATCTTAAGATGCCACGTAGTTTAAAGAAGGGTCCTTTCGTTGATCTTCATCTATCTAAAAAGGTAGCCGATCAAAACGAGAAGAACACCAAAAATGTTATTAAAACTTGGTCACGTCGTTCGATGATTACCCCAGACATGATCGGTCACACCATTGCAGTTCATGATGGCCGCAAGCATGTACCAGTTTTTGTTACCGAAGCGATGATTGGTCACAAGTTAGGTGAGTTTTCACCAACTAGAACTTTCAAAGGTCACTCTCGTGCTGATGGAAAGGCGGTTGTAAGTGAGTAATATAGCGACCGCTAACGCATTGGTATCACGCGCAGTACTTCGTGATTTCCGTGCCACACCACAAAAAGCACGCCGTGTAGTAAATCTCGTACGTGGTCAACGTGCTGATACTGCACTTAATATGATGAAGTTTGCTAATCAACCAGAGTTAGGCGCTGCAATTTATTCATTAATTGCATCAGCTGTAGCAAATGCAAAGCAGAAGAATCCTTCAATCCGGGATGCATCTGAGCTTTGGATTATTGAAGCATTAGTAGATGAAGGCTTCACTATGAAGAGATACCGTCCACGTGCACAAGGTCGCGGCTTTGCAATTGATAAGAGGTCATCACAGGTAACCGTAATTCTCTCTGATGATAAAAATCTTCGTACCAATAAGAATTTAAAGGCATCCCAGATGCAAAAACCAAAAGCATTAAGAAAACAGATGCCAATTGCAGATGCGCCAGCACCAACTAAGGCATCAGATGCAATTGCTGAAAAGCCTGTAGCAAAGAAGGCAGCGGCTAAGAAAGCTCCTGCTAAAAAAGCGCCAGCCAAAAAGGCTGCAACTAAAGGGAAGGCCGAGTAAATGGGTCAAAAAATAAATCCACACGGCTTCCGGTTAGGAATCACTACAGATTTCAAATCACGTTGGTATGCCGACAAGTTATACGGTGCTTACGTAAAAGAGGATATTCAGATTCGCAAACTTATGGCAAAAAAGATGGAGCGAGCTGGCGTATCTAAAATTGAGATCGAAAGAACTCGCGAGAAGGTACGTATTGACCTATTTACTGCTCGTCCTGGAATTGTTATTGGTCGTCGTGGCCAAGAGGCAGATAAGTTACGGATTGATTTAGAAAATCTAACTGGCAAGCAAGTTCAATTAAATATTCTTGAGGTTAAAAATCCAGAAACTGATGCCCAACTTGTAGCACAAGGAATTGCTGAGCAATTAGCAGCTCGTGTTTCATTCCGACGTGCAATGCGTAAAGGAATGCAGACTGCATTAAAGGCAGGGGCAGAGGGAATTCGAGTTCAATGTGGTGGACGTTTAGGTGGAGCTGAAATGAGCCGATCTGAGTTCTACCGTGAAGGTCGAGTTCCATTACACACACTTCGTGCTGATATTGATTATGGATTTGCTGAAGCCCACACAACATTTGGTCGCTTAGGAGTAAAGGTTTGGATTTATAAGGGTGAGGTTATTGAATCTCGCGCCGAGCGTGCTGCTTCAGCTCTTGCTGCTGCAAAAGCACCAAAGCCAAATCGTTCAAATCGTGCACCAAGAGCACCACGCGGTGAAGTAACAACTACAACTGTTGCTGCACGTGCTGAAGCTGCTGCGGCTGCTGAAAGTACAACACCTAATGAGAGCGGAGCTAACTAATGTTAATTCCACGTCGCGTTAAGCATCGTAAACAGCACCATCCAAAGCGTGCTGGAAAATCTAAAGGTGGCACCACTGTTGCATTTGGTGATTACGGCGTGCAGGCGATGGAGCCAGCATATGTAACTAACCGCCAAATTGAAGCTGCTCGTATTGCTATGACTCGTCATATCAAGCGTGGGGGAAAAGTTTGGATCAATATTTATCCAGATCGTCCATTAACTAAGAAGCCAGCAGAAACTCGTATGGGTTCTGGAAAAGGTTCTCCGGAGTGGTGGATTGCTAACGTTAAACCAGGCCGAGTTATGTTTGAAATTTCAGGTGTAACTGAAGCTGTTGCTTCGGAAGCAATGACTCGTGCAATGCACAAATTGCCTATGAAGTGTCGAATTGTCCGCCGAGAGGAGTTCTAATGTCAACTACAACTGCTGAAACATTACGCGCAAGTTCAACTGATGAGTTGAATAATAAGTTGCGTGAAGCTAAAGAAGAGTTGTTTAACCTGCGCTTTCAAGCTGCAACTGGTCAATTAGAAAACCACGGTCGACTGACTGCAGTTCGTAAAGAGATTGCCCGAATTTATACAATTTTACGTGAACGTGAACTAGGGATTGGAGTGAGCGCATGAGTAAAACTAAAGCATCAGCCAATTCAGTAGAGCGTCCATTCCGTAAAACACGTGAAGGAATTGTTACTAGCGACAAGATGGATAAAACCGTTGTAGTTTCAATTCAAGACCGGATTAAGCACGGTATGTATAGCAAAGTTTTGACTCGCTCTCGCAAGTTAAAAGCTCATGATGAAAGCAACTCTGCTGGCATCGGCGATCGTGTTTTAATCATGGAAACTCGTCCACTTTCAGCAACAAAGCGCTGGCGTGTGGTTGAGATTCTTGAGAAGGCCAAGTAAGGGGCAAAAATGATTCAACAAGAGTCGCGCTTAAGCGTTGCCGATAACACCGGTGCAAAAGAATTACTTTGCATCCGCGTTCTCGGTGGTTCCTCACGTCGTTATGCTGGAATTGGCGACATCATTGTTTGCTCTGTGAAAGATGCAATTCCTGGTGGACAGGTTAAAAAGGGTGAGGTCGTTAAGGCTGTCATCGTTCGAACTGTAAAAGAAAACCGTAGACCAGATGGTTCATATATTCGCTTTGATGAGAATGCAGCGGTAATTATCAAAGATGATGGTGAGCCACGCGGCACACGTATCTTTGGACCAGTAGCTCGTGAACTTCGAGATAAGAGATTTATGAGAATTATTTCACTTGCTCCGGAGGTGCTATAAAAATGGCTAACATTCGTAAAGGCGACACTGTGCAAGTAATCGCTGGTAAAGATAAGGGAACAACTGGCACAGTTATTTCAGTTGATCGCATAAAGGCAAGAGTTTTAGTTGAAGGTGTTAATCGCGTAAAGCGTCACACAAAAGAGACTACCTCTGAGCGGGGCGTAAAGGTTGGCGGAATTACTACCGTTGAATCTGCAGTTCATCTTTCAAATGTGATGTTGGTTGATGGCGATGGTAAGGCAACACGTATTGGATCTCGCAAAGATGAGAGTGGTAAGAATGTTCGCATCTCACGCCGTTCTGGAAAGGATGCATAATGTCTACTAACTTAGCGCCACGTCTTAAAGGACGTTACAAATCTGAGATTGCACCAGCTTTGAAATCAAAGTTTGGTTACAAAAATAGTATGCAGATTCCTAACCTGACCAAGGTGGTTGTAAACATGGGTGTGGGTGAAGCTGCACGGGATTCAAAGTTAATCGAAGGTGCAATTCGTGACCTTGCAACTATTACTGGACAACGTCCACAGGTGACTAGATCTCGTAAATCAATTGCCCAATTTAAATTGCGTGAAAACATGCCAATTGGTGCTCACGTAACACTTCGAAATGATCGTATGTGGGAGTTCACCGATCGCCTACTTTCAATCGCACTTCCTCGTATTCGTGACTTTAGAGGATTATCACCAAAGCAATTTGATGGTAAAGGAAATTACACATTTGGTTTAACTGAGCAGGTAGTTTTTCCTGAGATCGAGCAAGACAAAATTGATCGCACCCGTGGTATGGATATCACTTTAGTAACCACAGCCAAAACCGACGAAGAGGGCAGAGAGCTTTTACGAGCACTTGGTTTCCCTTTCCGAGAAAACTAAGGAAGGCACTGACAAGATGGCAAAGACATCACTAAAGGTAAGAGCTAGTCGCAAACCAAAGTTTAAGGTTCGCGGTTACACACGTTGCCAACGATGCGGTCGCGTTCATTCGGTTTATCAAAAATTTGGCATTTGCCGTATTTGCTTCCGCGAAATGGCACATGCTGGAGAGCTACCAGGTATCACCAAGGCTTCTTGGTAATACAAACCCAACTATCAACTACGGAGCAGGTCCGCTAATAAGTAGCGGAAACCATTTCGAGAAAGGCCAAAGGCCAACAGAATGACAATGACAGATCCGATAGCAGACATGCTGGCGCGTTTGCGTAATGCAAACTCTGCCTACCATGAGAAGGTTTCTATGCCTTCATCATCGGTAAAAGCACGTATTGCAGAAATTTTAAAGCAGGAGGGTTATATCTCTGGTTATTACATTGAGAGTAATCAAACTGGTTTTGGTAACACATTAGTTTTAGATCTTAAGTTTGGTTCAAACCGCGAGCGATCCATTGCTGGATTACGCCGGGTTTCAAAGCCAGGACTTCGGGTTTATGCAAAGTCAACCTCACTACCTAAGGTTTTAGGTGGTTTGGGTGTGGCAATTATTTCAACATCCTCTGGATTGCTAACAGATAAGCAAGCCAATAAACAAGGTGTAGGCGGAGAAGTTCTCGCCTACGTATGGTGATCTGATGTCACGTATTGGAAAAATGCCGATCACAATTCCATCTGGAGTTGAAATTAATCTTGCAGGTCAATCTGTTTCAGTTAAAGGACCAAAGGGAACTTTGTCTTTTGAATTAGCTGGCGCTCTTTCTGCAAAGCAGGAGGGCTCAACTCTGACAATTAACCGTCCAGATGAAAGCCGTGAAGCGCGATCATTACATGGAATGTCTCGCACCATGATTTCAAACATGATCGAGGGTGTAACTAAGGGATATAGCAAGAAAATTAATATTGTTGGCGTTGGCTTTAAAGTTGCAACTAAGGGTAAAAACTTAGAGTTTGCACTTGGTTATAGCCATCCAATTGAGTTCATTGCAGATGAAGGAATCACTTTCAAGATCGATTCCCCAACTGAAATTGTTATCTCAGGAATTAACAAACAATTAGTTGGTGAGACTGCAGCGAAGATTCAAAAATTACGTAAATCTGATCCTTACAAGGGTAAGGGTCTACATCTGGAAGGGGCGTACATTCGCCGCAAACAAGGAAAGACAGGTAAGAAATAATGGCTATTGGTCAAAAAGTCGTTAAGGGCTCATTTACAAAAGCTCGTATCCGCCGTCACTTCCGTTTGCGTAAGCGAGTTTCCGGAACGCCGCAACGTCCACGTTTAGTTGTTTCACGATCTGCTCGTCACTTGTTTGTGCAGGTAGTAGATGACACAACCTCAACTACATTGGCATCAGCATCAACTATGGAAAAAGAGTTGCGTGCTTTTGCTGGCGATAAGACTGCTAAGGCTAAGCAAGTAGGAGAGTTAATTGCTAAGCGAGCAAAAGAAAAAGGTGTTTCTGCTGTGGTTTTTGATCGCGGTGGTAATAAGTACCACGGACGTGTTGCAGCAGTTGCAACAAGTGCTCGTGCAAATGGATTGGAGTTCTAATGGCCGGTACAAATCCGACCGCAGGTAATCGCGAAGATCGCCCAAAGGGCGGTAGAGAAAAGCGCGAACGCCGTGATGGTGAATTCCAAAAAGAGAAATCTCCATACACCGAGCGCGTAGTTTTCATTAACCGGGTAGCTAAGGTAGTAAAGGGTGGACGTCGTTTCTCCTTTACAGCTTTAATTGTGGTTGGCGATGGCAAAGGAATGGTTGGCGTAGGTTACGGAAAAGCCAAAGAGGTGCCACAAGCTATTGCTAAGGCAGTTGAAGATGGCAAGAAGAATTTCTTTAAAGTGCCATTACTAAATGGCACAATTCCACACTCAGTTCAAGGCGAGAAAGCTGCTGGCATTATTTTGCTTCGCCCAGCATCCCCTGGTACTGGTGTAATTGCTGGTGGTCCAGTTCGTGCTGTTCTTGAGTGTGCTGGAATTACTGATGTATTAACTAAATCATTAGGTTCTGGTAACCCAATTAATATGGTGCATGCAACTGCAGCAGCGTTAAAGATGTTAGAAAACCCAACTGCGATTGCAGCTCGTCGTGGACGTCCACTAGAGGATGTCGCACCAGCTGCTATTACTAGATTAATTGCAGAGCAAGTAAAGGTTGGTGCCTAATGCCAAGATTAAAAGTTACGCAAATTAGATCAAAGGTTGGAAATCCTCCTGATCAACGCGACACACTTCGCTCACTTGGTTTAAAGCGAATTGGTGATGTCGTAGTTAAGGAAGATCGACCAGAGATTCGTGGCATGGTTTACGCTGTGCGCCACTTAATTGCAGTTGAGGAGGTTGAATAACAATGGTGCTTAAGGTTCATCATTTACGTCCAGCCCCAGGTGCTAAAACCGTAAAAACTCGTAAGGGTCGCGGAGAGGCATCTAAGGGAAAGACCGCAGGTCGTGGCGGTAAGGGAACTCGTGCTCGTAACGTAGTTCGTGCCGGTTTTGAAGGCGGTCAATTGCCATTAGTTATGCGCTTGCCGAAACTTCGTGGATTTAAAAATCCAGAACGAATTGAGTATCAGGCGGTAAATATTTCAACTATCAATTCACTTTATCCAAAGGGTGGAGATGTAACAGTTGAAGATTTAGTTAAAAAAGGCGCAGCTCGTAAGGGTCATCCAGTAAAAGTTCTAGGAAATGGTGAGATATCTGTGAAGGTAACAGTCCTAGCTCATGCTTTCTCAAGTGCTGCAACTGAGAAGATTACCTCTGCTGGCGGTTCTGCAAAAACACTTTAATAATTAACTAATAGATAAGGAAGAAGAACTTGTTATCAGCATTTGTGAAGGCGTTTAAGATTCCTGATCTGCGCAAGAAGATTTTCTTTACCCTTTCTATTATGGCGCTATTTCGATTTGGTTCAGTGGTTCCAACTCCTGGTGTTTCATATGTAAACGTCCAAGAGTGTTTAAAAACTGCAGATACTGGTGGATTATTCGGTTTAATTAACCTATTTAGCGGTGGTGCGCTACTTCAGTTAAGTATTTTTGCCCTTGGCATCATGCCTTACATAACAAGCTCAATTATTGTTCAACTATTAACAGTAGTAATCCCTCGTTTTGAAGCATTAAAGAAAGAGGGACAATCTGGTACGGCTAAGTTAACTCAGTACACCAGATACTTAACTATCGGACTAGCGATTTTGCAGTCAACTGGCTTGGTTGCAGTAGCCAGAATTCAGGGAAGAATTTTCGCAAATTGTGCGCTACCAATTATTCCAGATACTTCTTGGATCAGAGTTATTACCATGATCGTCGTAATGACTGCCGGAACATCTGTAATTATGTGGTTAGGTGAATTAATTACTGATCGCGGTGTTGGAAACGGAATGTCTATTTTGATCTTTACATCTATCGCAGCCAGCTTCCCAAGCCAGCTATGGTCGATCAGATTACAAAAGGGTTGGTTTGCATTCCTATTTATCATGGCAGTTGGTGTATTAATCGTGGCAGCGGTGGTCTTTGTTGAACAAGCACAACGTCGTATTCCAGTTCAGTATGCCAAGCGCCAAGTAGGACGCCAGCAATATGGCGGAACTAGTACTTATATTCCAATTAAGGTAAACCAAGCGGGCGTTATCCCAGTTATCTTCGCCTCATCTTTACTTTATATTCCATCATTAATCGTTAATTTCAGCGGCTCACAAGCTGGCTGGGCAACATGGATTTCTAAGTATTTAGTACTAGGTGATAACTACTTCTATATTTCAGTATATGCATTATTAATTGTTTTC
>LIBD01000025.1 GCA_001437855.1 Actinobacteria bacterium BACL4 MAG-120820-bin23
GTATTGATCGCTATCGCTAGTAATAGCACCTGTTGCACAGAGCGCTAATACTGCTGAGAGAAGAACTGTGGGAGCTAATTGAGATTTGACTCTTATGGCGCGTTGTTGATTCCAAGAATTAATCAGATTGTTTTCATCCATAGGCTAGATGATACAAGTAGACATTAATTATGCGGCTAAACCAGCGCCTCTTCATTCATAGAGAGTCCTAAAGGGAATTATTCCTTGTCTCAGTCACTCAGGCATTTCCTCTTTTATTACGGACTAGCTAGAATTACGATGTGCTGATGAAGCCGGGCCAGAGATTAGGCGTTCTGATTGTTTTTTGGCTGCTGGGTTTGGGAGCAGGTTATATTTTTATTCCTGTGGGCTTTGAATTTTTTGGAAATCCTTACCCCTGGTTCTTTACGGCACTTCTAGGAGTCTTTCTAGGAAGGCTAATTCTAGGAGATGCTGATAAGTGATTCGATTCTCTCTAACGCAATTGGAATGCTGAGGTAAATTATGGCGAAGATATTTGATAACCCTGATGTTCAGAATAACAATGATGGACATCTACTCCTTGACACACCACATCGTGCTGATGGCATGAGGCTTATTCGCCTCGCAGCAGAAAACGGACAACCTAACGCCTTAGCAAGCGTTATATGGTTTGATGTTATTGAAGATCAAATAGATAAGGCAATTAAAGATTTTGAAGCCTATCTTCCATTGGCTGAGCCTTGGATTGCTAAGGAAAGAGCTCGCATAGATAAGATCTGGTTAGTCTCTGTAGCGGAGAAGAATGCTGTTATTAATCACTATCACTATCAAATCTCTAATTGCAAAAGTAATGTTGCTCTAGCCTTTTTAGCAAAAGGGAATGAAAGTAAAGCTATGGAACTCTGGAATGAAGCTGCCCTGAAGCACGGCCATATCGAATCTCGCTTCTATCCAATCTTTCACCTCTTTAAATCAAATCCGGGATCTGCAATTGGAGTACTGAGAAACTCCTTCTCAAAGGAGGAACTGCAATCGTTGGTTCATGATCTGACTGAAGTTTCAAACCAGGGTTCTGGATGGTTTGCTAAGTGGGCTAAAGAAGGTTTAGATATTTTAAGAGAGACAATAAAGAATTTAAGAGGACCACTTGGGGCATCAGCTGCATCTGTTGCTACATTTATGGCAGCAAAGGCAGTAAACAAACACCTAAGGGATGAAATGCAGGAATCCATGGGCGATGGTGAGAACATCGCAGATTGGCTGGGAGACCTTTTCTAAGTTCTCTTCCCACTCAAGTCCCTAAAACTCATTACAGTACATTTCACTCACAAAAACTCTTCGCCTAATCCCTAGGTGCTGAGCCCTAATTCTGCTAGCCTCTTACAGAATTTTTCCCTAGAGCGAAAGGCAGACTTATGCAGGGATTTGGCGCCTTACTTATTATCTGGGGAATTCTTGACTACATAATGGGTGAATCAGGAACAGATGTTTACTACGACTGGTTTGGTATCTACTTACCAGATTCGATTTATAACTACTCGCATTGGATTTCAATGGCGATTGGAACATTTCTAGTTGGGGCAGGAAGAGCTTCTGCCTCCTCAAATGGTTCAGGCGTTTCAACTCCGACAGCTACAACGGGAAACTCTAGTTCTAGTACTACCAACTCTGCTCTTGCTGGTGGAGCTGCTGGAGCTGTTGCAGGAATGAGCGCAGCACAAATGGCTGCACTAAAACGTGCTCAAGAAGCAGCTCAGCAATATACAGAAGAGCAAAAAGCAGAGGAAGAAGAGCCGGAGTTTGATGCTGGCGATATGGATATCTGAACTATTGGAGAAAAATAGCTCTTTCAGATGAACTTTCTGGTTATGCGAACAATATAAGTTTTTGAGGAAATAGAGATGCCATATTTCCTATTCTCAACAGCTTGGGTTAAATCATCTTTATCGATCCAGTAGCCAACTTTCTCTTGGTATGTAACCGGGCGTCCTATCTCTTTCAGGAACTTGATTGATTCAGCAAAACTCAATTCAGGTAATTGAGTTTTTAGATAGATCCACATCGCCGCAAATACTTGGGTTGAAACTGAGGTACCAGATGCATTCACTTGTGCTTGAAGTGATGATCTCGCCTTAGCCTCACCTACTGCAAGAAAGGTACTTAGATTTGGATCAATATTTGAATAGTTAGATATTTTCCCATTAGTCACAGCTCCTACAGGAATAGCTAATGGCAGGCAGCCGGGCCAAGAGACTCGAGACTTGTCTCCATTGTTACCGCTAGCTACAAAGACTGGAATGCCTAGATTAAAGAGATTTGTAATTGCCGTTGCTGTTCTAGCGCTCCTTGGGCAATAATCCTTAGAGGTGGATAAATTATGTGAGCCTTGGGCCAAAGCAACGGCTTGGATATTAAAGCGCAATTGATTATCTAAAACCCATTCAAGGGCTTGATAGACAGTTTGCTCCGAAGTTCTAAGTCTTGCTCCAGATTCTGCTGCTCCAATGATTCTCATAAATACAATAGGGATACTTGGATTCGTCGAGATGGCGATTGAAGTCATTTGTGTCCCATGATCAAAGGTGCCAGATAGGCCATATTTAACTGGCAGAAAGGCAGAGCCAGGGCCTTCCAAAAAATATCTACCATTTGGGCAAACGCTCCACTCAAGGATGCATACTTCGTGAAGCAAATTCTTTTTAATTTCAACAATATTGCCGTCAACAGATGAATCAAGAATTGCAACACTTGGGGCCAAATCAGATGCTACAACTGGATTTATAGATGCAGTAATTAGTAATGTTGAGAAGAGACCAAGAAGTATTATTCTTTTAATCACAGCCTACGCCGTCACCATCTCGATCAAGACCATGAACATCTCTTCCGGTGATGCGCACAGGGGCGAGTCCTAAACTCCTGATGTCACTGCAATTTAAATCTGGGGGGAAGATCGGAACGCAGCCTGCATAGTTTGGATCACAACCACTTGTATTCTTACTTGGACTCTCTGTGCTCTTATAGCTTCCAGTGCTTAAGGCAGAATAGGGATCTAGTCTTGCACTTGGACAAGCTGCCCATAGCCCTATCTTTTTAGCTTGCGCCTTCTGCGCTGCAGATAGAAGTTTCTTGGAGTACTTACCCAACTCTTTACGATAAAAATAAGGAGCTGCGGCTCCTAACTCAACCATCTTCAAATTTACATTTGTCTTTCCAATAAATAGATATCGGAGTAAGCGACCATAGCGATCTACCTCATCTAGGTTGGGATCTGTAGTGATTTTTCTCTTTCCCTTTATGGTCAGTAGTTTTGCAAGAGCTTGGCTCGATTCCAGGGAATAGCACTCAGAGCCCCGAATCTCTGGCGTATCTATCTGAAGTAAGCGAACGCTTTGGCCAGTTGTTAGCTTGATGGTGTCACCATCAATAATCGAATTGATTCTTATTGGAGCAGTAGAGGCAGCAGGTAGAACAAGTAAGCTAAGTAAGGTACATAGCCCAATAATCCCCACTCTATTCCCCATGGGTGTAATTATTTAGCGCTACGGCTCACACTTCAATAGCATCACAATTATGTTCTAAAACTTGAAGGAATTCATTGAATAGAGGTTGACTTATCTATTTTTATAATGAAGGCTTACTCAAAATAAAAAGAAAGGAAACTCGTGGTAAGCCCAAATCTGTTGCTTGTAAAGGATAAGGTTCAGAGATTCGCAAAGCAGTTTTTCAATGTTGTCCAACTTGACGATGATGGAGATTTAAGCATTCCATATGAATCAACCAATATTTTTATCTCTTGTAGTGAATTAGATCAAAGTAGTCCAGAGTTAAATGAGTTCCGTAGAGAGAATGAAATCTCAGCAACAGTGGTAAATATATGGGCCTTAGTTCTACGTGAAGTAAAGGGAACCCCAGAATTGTTCAAATGGATTGCTACTGAAGGACAAACATATGACTATGGCAGATTCAAGGTTGCTGAAATTCAGGATTCTCCAGGTAAATTTATCGTGATCTTTGAGCATAACTTGGCCGGAGACACCTTAGATGCCGGTGAACTAAAAGGAGCTTTGGCAGCAGTTGGTTTTGTTGCCGATGGCGAAGATGACAATCTTAAGGCACGCTTTGGTGGCAAGACCGTTGAAGACCTTAGGCAGTCATAACAAAGTTATTTGTTAGATGAGCCTAAGTTATGAGATCCGCGAGAGTGCATCAAGCGTAGCTAAAAAGTATGACCATAGTGAATTAACTAAACTTCATATTCTCTATGGTATTCGTCGAAAGTTTCCCGAGCAGTTAAATAAATTGAGTTTGGATGAGATAGAGAAGAGAATCTCAGCTCTTCCGCGAGTACCTTCAAATGTTATGGCAGTTTCAGAGGAAGTTGAAGATCTTCTCGCAAAGATTCAGTATCCCCAACAAGCAGTAGAGCTAGCAACAACACTAGCCATCCAACTCTTGGAAATTGATTTAGGGGATTTGTCTTCAGAGCCAGTCCAAGCCAGCTCGGAAACTACTCAGGAAAAGTTATCTTTGAGTGAATCACTAGAACAGCTAAACAAATTAATTGGCCTAAATGAGGTTAAGACTCAAGTTTCCAAGCTAATCAACGTGCACCAAGCCAATGGCATTAGATCTGCCGAGGGGCTTCCCAAGGTCCCAGTCGGTCTTCACTGTGTATTTACTGGAAGTCCGGGAACTGGAAAAACGACGGTTGCCAGATATCTAGCAACAATGTACAACTCAATAGGCTTACTTCCATCGAATAAAGTCTATGAAGTTGACCGTTCAGCTCTGGTAGCAGGATATGTTGGACAAACCGCTTTAAAAGTTCAAGATGCGGTAGAGAGAGCAAAAGGCGGAGTTCTTTTCATCGATGAGGCATATTCACTCTCTGCAGACTCTGGAGCAGGTTTCGGAGATGAAGCAATTTCAACCTTGGTGAAAGCAATGGAGGATCATCGTGAGAACTTGGCAATAATTGTTGCCGGATATAAAGAACCAATGAAGCAGTTCATTGAATCAAATCAAGGTTTGAAGTCAAGATTTCAGAACTATATTCACTTTAATGACTATTCTAGTCAAGAACTGCTTAGTATTTTTGAAGAGCTATGTCACTCACATAAAATGGAGATAGATCAATTGGCAAAAGTAGACTTACTAAAACATATCGAAGCTGCCAAACCTCAGGGTGACCGAGGAAATGCAAGATATATTAGAAACCTCTTTGAGAAGATGTACCTTAATATGTCACACCGAGCTGCTGAAGATGGAAATATTGATCTTCATGAAATCCTCAAATTTGATAGCCGGGATATCCCATCTGTTGAGGTAAGAAAGCAAACAATAGGCTTTGCACCAAAAAAGGATCCAACTTAGTAGAATGAGAACTTTTTCTCTAGCAACATGGTTTTGCTAAAAGAGCAAATGAAAACTATTGAATGCTTTGATTTTGAACCGTGCTTCTACTTCATTTTCCTTTTCTTTCCTTCGTGGAGTATCGCCTCCATAAGCCGAAGCTGTTTCCTTAATCTAGCTATCTCATCCTCAGTTACTTTGCCATCAGAGGTAATATCGTCCACCTCATGAACAATTTCATCTAGTTCTTTTATTTGCCGCTTTTTTTCGCGATTTTCCTCTCGAGCCTCATCCATAGAATTCAAGACAATTCCAATAAGAACATTTAGCACAGTGAAAACAACGACAAAAATATAGGAAAGGAAAAAAGGTAGAGCCCAAGGACTAGTCTCAAGTGCCTCCTCCAAATAAGTTGGAAAGTTTTCAAGCGTTAGAAGTATAAATAGGGAAGTCAGGGCCAAGGTGATATTTCCCCAACTCTCTGGGAGTTGCTCCCCAAATATGTAGACACCTGCCATTCCGTATATGAATAGAGCTAGGAAAATTAGTACTGCAACGCTCAAAAGTGGAGGTAGGCTCCTTACAATAGAGCTAGTTAACACACGAACTTCGGGTAAAAATCTAAAGATACGAACCAGCCGGAATATTCTAAGCAATCGAAGAATAATAGTGTTACCAGAAAATAGCCCAAAGGATAGAACCACTATGCTAAAGTCGAATATATTCCATCCTTGGCGAAAAAAATTCCAAGGTTTCTTCCCATAAGAGACCAGGCGAATCATTAATTCACCCAGATATATAAACAGAGCATAGGTATCTAATTGATTTAAGGTCTCTCTGACACTTGAATCAATATCTGGCATAGTCAAAAGTGCAAGGCAAACTGCATTGACTAAGATTACAAATGCAACTATTAACTCGAATTGAGAGCTATAAACTAATCGAGCTAACCATTTGATTCGATGCTCTTCTAACTCGATTATCTCGCCGTAGGCCATTACAAAATTCTTACTAGTGATTTCTTTTGTTTTAGCCATGACAAAATTTGTCCTTTTTCTGGGACTAAAACCTATTTTGAAGAGTAGTACTCGTTAGATCGCCGCGATAATAAAAGAATTATCGGTGCTGCAGAAAACATCACGTAAAAAACATATTCCCAATTCGATACAGTGACGCGAGTGTAGCCAATAAAAGCTAACAATTTAACGCCTGCCATCGCAAGAACAATGAATCTTGCAACTGGCCTGGGACCTGTTGCAAAGTATATTGCCGCTAACTCAAGACTGGCCCAAATAACTATTATTAGACCTAATTTTTGGCTCAGATTTAAATTCTCTGAATTTACTGATCCGTATATAAAATTGAAGTAAAAACCAGGGACAGAGAGAAAAGTGGTTATGCCTTGAAACAAGGTCGCAAAAGCTGATATTGCGGTTAAAGCGAGCCCAATACTCGCAGAGGTAGGTAATCGATCAAAAAGTCTGGATCCTGAAAATGCGTTTTTTGATCTCACGGGTCATCCCCTCACTTCACTATTAGAATTAAGGTCAAGAATCTGCTCTATCAAACCGTGACCCTCAGAAGCCATAGCCTCAGATTGGGCCAGTAAGTTCGCACCTCTATATTCAGAACATATTTCTCTGTATTCAGCCTCTAATTGCCACATTGCAGATTTGAGAGCCTCTTCTTGAATCCGTAGTTTCTCAGGCGTCATTTTGCTCCGCCCAGGGGTCATAATTTTTTTGTTAAGCCCCTTTAGTTTCCTCTTAATTCTCTTCTCTCGTCGCTTTGCTCGGTCCATTTGGACCTCGATTTCAGCATGATTGAAATAAGACAGAGCCATTGCACTCAAAACAAATGACATTTGAACTACGAAGAATAAAAGGGTTCCAAAGGCTGTCATTGAAAGACCAAATGTAAATGGAGCACTCTGAACAGAATCACTTCGAATTGCAGAAAGCAGTAAGATTACTATTGATATAAATATTGCCAGTATGACCATTCCCCAGATCTGCCATCTAGGCTGTGGGTTACCTCGATCAGCTTGCATTTTTAGAGTCAAACCAATTAGGTGAGCAGAGATAATGCTAAGGAATGAAAAACTGCCTGTAATCAAGATACCTTTGATGCCCTCATCGTTAAGTATCTTCTCGACAGCTGGTAGAGTGACTAAAAACTCACCGATTGAAAGCATCGCGAGAGCAGCCCAATACAATGGCAGTGATACAACTCGAATGCGAGCTGCTTTACTAACTGGATTTTCATTCGGTAAACCTCTTTTCTCTAAATCCAACTTCTCTATCTCTGCTTTTATGGTGGAGCTCTCTGAAATGAGCTGGGCTATCTCGTCCTTTGCCTCTGCAACCCCTACAACGTCTTCCTCTGTTAATGTCACAGACTGACCACGGTAAACGTGTAGCTGATTCTCTAGTTCTTTCACCTTTTTCGAGAACTGGGCGTGCATTTTCTCTAGAAATGGGACTGGTCTGTCTCCCCATAGCTCGTGAGGGTGATTGGCTTTGCCATGTAGTTTTCCTTTCTTGCGAGCCCTACGTAAAGCACTGCTATGGCTTGAGAATATATTCCTCATTTGATATCTCCTTTAATTGTTTCCACTATTACAGGCTTGATCTAAAGAAGTTTGCTGACGATTTTGGAGTCCTACAGCTTTCCAAAAGCCATTCCAGTAAGCATCTAATTTGGATGTGAGTTCAGGATTAAACTTCGTTCCTCCTCCTTGACCAATTACTTCTACTCTTATTTTCACCTTAGAAGAGAAGAGAATTCCACTCTGTGACGCTACGATTTCTCCATTTTTTTGAGCATCCAAAAGGGTTGCACTATTCTTTATCGCATAGAAAGTGTTCCAAGGTCCAGTTTTTGTAATTTTTGGAGAGTTATTAAGCATGTCACTTGCAATAGCAATACATAATTTAGCTTTCTTTCCTTTACTTAGGTCCCTGGCAACAGCTGCGGCGACCCTCACGGCACCGACAACATCAGAGCACCCTCCTTTTTTACACTTAGGGCTTGTTAAGAAGATGGCATCTGCTTTCTTAATGCCATTACTTAGCTTATTAATAATTGTGCAAACTTCCTTCGTAGCTTGAGTTCTTATACTCGGTGTCACGTTATCCATAAAAAGGCCTTGCTTTAGATTCTCTTCAGCACTTTTTTCACACTCTATGCCAGTGGGAGAAATAATGGTCTCATCCTGAATATACTTCTCTACCAATTCTCGATAGACGCCGGAACCACCAAAAAAATCTTTATAGATGTCTCTCATTCGCGCCTCTGTGGGATTGCCACCACCAACTTTATTAATCATAAATGACCAAAGTCGTTCTGTATCTTTGATAGATATTATCTCTATTGGTGTTGAGGAAGAGGAATTAGAATTTATGACCGAGATACTGAGATCTGTCGGTTTCTTGGGAGTTAAACCTTTTCTATTGGGAGCCCCCATTGCGCTGTCTAATCTCTCTAACAATGAATTTCTCAGGAGGCGCCAGAGGTTGATGCTGTCTGAGGAGCCAGAGATATCGAGAAGGTAAATAACTTTCTCTGAGCTAGGAAAGAGACTGTGATTCCTAGCTTCAACCCTTGGAATCCCTGTCAATAAAAGTGAGAGGACGAGAACTAAAAAAAGATGTTGTTTCTTAGCCTTAAGCAAAGGTACGCCTCTCGTTGGAATTAAAGAACTTTATAGTGCGCATCATCATCAGCACAATACCTCCAAGCAACTTTTTTGACCGTAAATGGCAGAGCTGACCTTAAATAGCATGAAAATCGAAGGTGCAGGAGTCGAGCTAGTCGCTTCCTATCTCTTTGAAAAGTCCAAATGCACCAGTAATTTTTATGGTGTTATCTGTGCTCGATCCAGGCACTGCCACTAATTTTTTTGGATTTTTATCTGCACGAAGTTTCCAGGCTAGGAATGTATATAAAAGCAAGGCCTTATGTGCGTTGTTATTACTTGCTGCACTCTTCCTGGATCTCACTCTGTGTTGCCGAAATTATCCCTGCCTTCTTAGCTTCCATCAATTCAAAGACACATGAAATGTAACCGCCACCTGAGTCCTCTGAATCTTCACTGTTTGAACCACAACTAATAAACACAGGGCTTAGAATTAACGTTAGTAATGCCACCGAAACTCTTATTTTCATTGATAAACCGTAACACATTCACTAAACAATTTTAGGTTCTTGGAACAGAATTTGAAATCTTCTTTTAGTACTCCCAGAGACTTGGGTCAGAAGAAATAAATGCCAAAACCAGAATCCCTAATACGAAAGCAAGCCCAATTCCTAATTTCCAACCTGTGCTTATTTTTTGGCTCATCTCATTAAAAGAATGTTGATAATCGAGCGGATGTGTCTCAAGTGTCCAGTTTGCTCCATCCCAATAACGATTACATGGCTTACCATCAGGATCGGGATACCAACCTGGCGGTACTTGAGACATCATCCTAAAAATACTTTCTTGTTTGTAATTTAAGCGCTTGCCTTAGGGGATGCGACTAGGACTCCAATTACGCCAAATACACCGAAGAGAAGTCCGATGAATGTCCAAAGGCCAACATTTAAGTTCTTTTTCTTTGCCTGGCTGTTGCAAATTGCAGCACAAGCAACCCAAGCTAGCAATATAAATATTTCCATTTTTCCTCCTAGTTAACGTTTAAAACTCAAACTAGAGCGGTACGAGAAACATCCCAAGGATAAGCGCAACTGCCAATATTGCAAATAAAACTCTTTCATTTCCATCAATTCCAACTTTTTTCGGTATTGGGGCTGATTTGTTTGGAATTATTGAAAGAGGTCTTGTTTCTTTAGTCCAGGCATTTCCATCCCAATATTTCTCCGCAGGTTTTCCATCTGGATCTGAATACCAACCTGGTGGCACAGAGTGAGTGGACATATCCCTCTCTTTGTTGAGGCCTCGCCTGTTGA
>LIBD01000026.1 GCA_001437855.1 Actinobacteria bacterium BACL4 MAG-120820-bin23
CCCCAGAGTTTGCGCTGCGATACCCTTCTAAAATTTCAACAGTAGTCGTTTTACCGGCGCCATTTGGACCCAGAAGTGCAAAGATCTCACCTTGCTCGACCGTAAGGTCGATGCCGGCAACAGCGGTCTTATCACCATACTTTTTTACTAAGCCACGTACCTGAATTGCTGGGTTAGTGCTCATAGCGACATCTTTCCCTAATTGGTATTGATTACTCAATTTACTTGGGAGAATAAGCCTGTGAGTCCCCGTAGAAATAAGCCAAAAGGCAAGAGTAAGCCCTCAAATAATTTTGATGAGAACGAGATCACAACTGCCAGTGATGCAATTGAAGAGCATGATGATGGGATTTATGTTGTCAGGAAGATCAGTGGCTCTTCCTCAAATAAACCATACCGTTGCCCAGGATGTGACCAATTAATTCCGATGGCTACTCCGCATACCGTTGCCTGGTTAGAGCATGATCAAGATGGCAGACGTCATTGGCATAGTATTTGCTGGAGTAAGCGCAATCTACGTAGGCCAAAGATTGAAAGAACTCGAAACGCTCCTAAATATTGAGATAAATTTAGAATTAAATATTTAAATTACTTAACTTATAGTTATAGTTAGCAAATGAGCAAAATATTTACCGCAAAAAATCCAACTACTGGCCAGCCGGTTGGCTCTGAAATTTTAGAATGGGATCAAGCTCAGACTAATGCTGCGATCAAGGCTGCTGCGAATGCTAAACATAAACTTTCAGCAACCACGCCAACGCAGCGAGCTGCAGTATTAAATGCGATTGCAGATGCGATTGAGGCCGAAAAAGATAATTTAGCTCAAACTGCCAATTTAGAAACAGCACTACCACTGCCAAGGTTAACTGGTGAAGTAATGCGGACAGTCATTCAAATTAGAGCATTTGCTAATTTAGTTAAAGATGGCGGACATCTCTTGCCTATTATTGATTTGGCAGATCCAAATTTTCTACCAGTTGCTCGTCCTGACTTAAGAAAATCTCAACAACCACTAGGTGTAGTTGCGGTATTTGCAGCATCAAACTTTCCACTGGCATTTTCTGTAGCTGGGGGTGACAGCGCCTCAGCGCTGGCTGCAGGTTGCCCAGTAATTGTGAAAGCACATCCATCACATCCAAATACCAGTCAGATCGTTTATGAAGCAGTTATAAAGGGCCTTGCATCACATGGATTGCCAAAAGAATTATTTGCCATCATCCAAGGAGAAAATCCAGAGATTACTCATTGGCTAGCTAAGGCGCCAGAGGTTAGCGCAATTGGTTTTACTGGATCTGCCATGGTTGGAAAATTATTAATTAGATTATCTCAAGAGCGATCAGTACCGATTCCAGTTTATGCCGAGATGGGATCTTTGAATCCAGTTTTCTTTACGCCAACTGCGTTAAGTGAGAAAGCTGATGAATTAGCCAAAGCAGCAATCGATTCAGCATTACTTGGCTCCGGGCAGTTTTGCACAAAGCCAGGAATAATTATTGTGCCAAATGATAATAATGGCGATAAATTTATCTCGCAGGTAAAAGAGTATGTAGCACAACAAAAGGTTGCGCCATTATTAAATAAAGGAATTGCAACTAGGTTTAAAGATGCGATTGTAAAGTTATCAAAATCAAAAGGGTTAGAGATTATCTCCGGTACCGACAATAGCGATGGATTTGGTGTTACGGCCAATATTTTTGTCACCGATTGGTCTGAAGTAAAAAATCATGAGGATTTACTGGAGGAGCACTTTGGACCAACCTCAGTAATAATTCGCACGCCATTTGATGAGTACCTAAAGGTTGCAAAATCTATGCAAGGGCAATTAACCGCAGCAATCCATGCCGGTGCTGATGAGAATGTGAAAGATTTGGTAGATCAGCTATCCCAAATTGCCGGTAGAGTAATTTGGAATGGTTTTCCTACGGCAGTATCGGTAACAGCTGCACAAAACCATGGCGGACAGTGGCCAGCCTCTTCTACTCATACCACCTCAGTTGGATTGGACGCACTTTATAGATTTGTTAGACCTGTGGTTTATCAAAATTTCCCAGATAATAAACTTCCACAAGAGTTACAAAATGCCAACCCTTATGGCATTGAGCGAGTTATTAACTCTGAAAGAAGCAAGAAGGTAATTAATTAGCTACTTGTAATTAACAACCTTATTTTTAATAGTTCCAATACCTTCAATAGTGGTAACAATATTTTCCCCACCCTTTAAGTATTTTTCTGGCTTAAATCCCATACCCACCCCAGCAGGAGTTCCAGTATTAATTACATCTCCAGCCTTTAACTCCATAAATTGAGAGATGTACCAAACACAATGATTAATTCCGAAAATTAAATCATCAGTTCTTGAGTTTTGTCTTACCTCACCATCAATTGTGCAACTTAAGGCAAGATTACTCGGATCTAAACCATTTTTAGCTAACTCATCTTTGGTAACTATCCACGGACCCATTGGATTAAAGGTTGGAAATGATTTGCCCTTTACCCATTGCCCACTGCGCTCAATCTGCCAATGACGCTCTGAAATGTCTTGAGAAATTGTGTAACCAAGAATATGAGAAGCAGCATCCTCTGGTGATTTCAAATAAAGAGCATTTTTACCAATAACTACACAAAGCTCGACCTCATAATCAGTCTTTTGAGAGTTTGGTGGCACAACTACATCATCATTGGCACCAATTACCGTATCGGGAGCTTTCATGAAAATTACTGGTTCAGCTGGGGCAGTCATGCCAGATTCAACTGCATGCTTTGCATAATTTAAGCCAACACAAATTACTTTTGTCGGTCTTGCAACTGGTGAGCCAATTCGAAAATCAGATATCTTCACCTTAGGCCTGCTACTTAAATCTATTTTTTCTACTTTAGAGATTGCTGAATTCTCTAATTCAATGCGGTTAAAGTCAGAGATCACATCATCAATAAAGACCGCCTCGGTATCAGAGACAATCACAGCTGGCTTTTCCTGATTAATCGGTCCTAGGCGAGCAATTCTCATTTCTTCCTTCTTCTTCGGTCGTAGATGAACTTTTGACTTATTTGAACTAGAATACGAAAACCCTAACACAGGGTAATTCTCATTATTTGAGAGTGAAAAAAGATTGGAAAGTGGCTAGCTTGAGCGAAGAAAAGTTTGATCGCCGCAGCCAATACTGGTTTGGGTTAAAGGATAAAGGTGGCTATATCCACCGTGAGCGATTACGTAATCAAGGGTATGCCCCAGATGTATTTGATGGCCGACCAGTAATTGGTATTGCAAATACCTGGTCGGAATTAAATCCCTGCAATGGTTCATTAAATGATGTCGCTGAAGCGGTTAAGCGTGGTGTTTGGGAGGCGGGTGGATTTCCACTTGAGTTCCCAGCCATGTCACTAAGTGAGTCTTTGCAACGACCAACCACGATGCTTTATCGAAATATGTTAGCTATGGAGGTTGAAGAGTTAATAAGATCTCATCCATTAGATGGCGTAGTACTGCTTGGAAATTGCGATAAGACACCACCTGGGTTGTTAATGGGAGCTGCCAGCGTTGATCTGCCAGCACTAATGATTACTGGCGGTCCAATGTTAAATGGTAGATACCATGGTGAAGCGGTTGGCTCTGGCACATTAGTTTGGAAATATAGCGAACAGGTTAGAAGTGGCAAGATATCTTTTGAAGAGTTTATGGCAATGGAGTCCTGCTCAGCCCGAAGCCAGGGATCTTGTATGACTATGGGAACAGCTTCAACTATGGCATGTGTGACTGAGGCATTGGGTGTTCAATTACCAGGAGCAGCTGCAATACCTGCGGTCGATTCTAGAAAATTTGCGCTCGCTCATCTTTCTGGACGCAGAATTGTAAAGATGGTTGAAGAAGATTTAAAACTTTCTAAAGTATTAAATAGAAAAGCATTTGAAAATGCGATAAAAATATTGGCAGCAATTGGTGGCTCAACAAACGCTGTTGTCCACTTATTGGCTATTGCAGGCCGAGTTGGCGTGCCGCTTGATCTAGATGATTTTGATAAGTTAGGTAAAGATGTTCCTGTAATTGCAAATATGATGCCAAGTGGAAAATTCTTAATGGAAGAGTTTTTTGATGCTGGTGGCGTCCCAACAGTAATGAAGGAAATTTCGCATTTAATTCACACCGATCACATTACTGTTACAGGTAAAACTGTTAAGGAAAACATTGAAGGGGCTGAAAATTGGAATAAAGAGGTCATTACTCCAGCTAATAAGCCATTTCAAGCAGCTGGTGCCGGCATTGTTGTAGTCCGAGGTTCACTTGCGCCAAATGGTGCAATAATTAAAGTTTCAGCTGCAACGCCAAAATTACTTACCCATAAAGGTAAGGCTTTAGTATTTAATGAAATAGAAGAGTATTTAAAGGTTGCAGATGATCCAGATCTTCCAGTTACGCCAGATACGATTTTAATATTAAAAAATTCTGGGCCTAAGGGCTATCCAGGTTTTCCAGAGGTCGGAAATCTTCCTATGCCAAAGAAAATGTTGGAGCAAGGTGTTACCGATATGGTCAGAATTTCTGATGCCAGAATGAGTGGCACAGCATATGGAACTGTAATTTTACATGTCTCGCCAGAATCAACTGCAGGCGGTCCATTAGCTTTTGTTGAGAATGGTGATGAAATCGAATTAGATGTACCAAATAGAAAATTAAACTTATTGATCTCAGAAGATGAGTTAGCAAAGCGAAAAGCTGCTTGGGTGCCGCCAAAACCTAAGGCAGATCGTGGCTGGAGCAAAATGTATATTGAGCATGTGCAGCAAGCTCACCTTGGAGCTGATCTTGATTTTCTAGTAGGTAGCAGTGGCGACTACGTACCACGCCATTCACATTAATTAAACGGATTTATAAACTTAGTATTTTCAATAACTTCAAGTTCTAGCAATCTATTCCACTTGGAATTTCTTTCACTGCCATGGGTAGAGCCAACCTTAATTTGGCCAGCTGCCCAACCAGTTGCTAAATCAGCTAACCAAGAATCCTCATTCTCACCTGATCGGGCTGAGACTACGGTATTAAAGTTATTTACTCTTGCCTGCTTCAAAACATTTAATGTAGAGGAAACTAAACCGTTTTGATTAGCTTTAATCAAGATTGAGTTCGCACTTTTCTCTTCAATCGCCCGATTTAGCCTAGCCAGATTTGTGGTTAATAAATCATCGCCTAATACTTGAAGTTTTTTAGGCGCCATCTGCATAAATTTTTGCCAGGTAAGCCAATCATCCTCTGCAAAAGGATCTTCTATGGAGACGATTGGATAGTTTGATACTAGATTATTTATATACGAAATAAATTGATCAGGGGAATAAATCTGTTTCGCATTTTTTAAATTATATTTACCATCCTCAAAGAATTGAGTAGAGGCAACATCCAAGGCCAAACTCACTTGCTCACCTGCTATTAGGCCACATTTTTCAATAGCGCTAATTACAAACTCACATGCCTTACTAACTGAGTCAAAAGGAATTGCTAAACCACCCTCATCGGCAATTAAATTGGTTACAAAGCCAGCTTGTCTTCCTAAATCAGATGCGGTTTCGCGAATTGCTACGATCCAAGAGAGGGCTTGTGTAAATGAGGTAGCTCCTATTGGCACAATCAATAAATCTTGAATATCCATCGCTTTATTTGCGTGAGCACCACCAGAGAGAATATTGACCATTGGCATTGGAATATTTAGGTAAGACTCTGGTTGAAAGTATCTAGCCAGTGATCTATTTTGAGAGTGAGCAGCAGCGATGCTTGTGGCTAAGGAAACTGCCAGCGTTGCATTTGCTCCTAACTTGGCGTGATCTGACGAAGGATCTAACTCAATCAAAAGATTATCAACCGCCGCTAAATCTATTAACTCCTCAACTAAGCGGGGTGCAATTACTTGGTTTATATTCTCAACAGCTTGTTTAACTGAAAGGCCGGCATAAAATTTTTCAGCGTACTGACCACCTAGATCACGTAACTCTTTTGCTTCATGCATACCAGTTGAAGCACCAGAAGGAACACGAGCGGTATGGGTTGTGCCATCAGTTAGAGAAATTGATGCCGCTACCGTTGGTCTACCTCTGGAATCTAATACCTGATAGCCAATTACCTTACTTATTTTCATCGAGCACTCATTTCAAATAGATCAAGTAAAGATAACTTAGCATCACGGGCTAATAAAGATTTAGTATGTTTTTGTAATTTATGTTGTTGATTTGGGGTGAGGTAATTTACTGGAGATTTTCCTTCAACCCGTGCCAGCGCAATTAAGGCTGCATGATGGGCAAATGATGGGGATATTTTCCGAAGCACCTCATACTCTTTCTTGAAGGCATTAGCTGTTTTTGCTAATAAATTTGCTTGCAGTGCATCTGGTGCGTGGAAAAATTTACATAAAAGATGAGCGATAAGAAAGGAGATATCAAAAACTGGGTTTCCAACATGAGTGACCTCAAAATCTAAGATAAAAACTTCATCACTCATTGAAATCATAATATTTTTTGGCGAAAAATCACCATGGACAATAGTGGTTTTATCACCCTCTAACTCATTAATTAACTTTCGAATCCACACCTGCAATGGTGGATTTTTATCGGCCACAAATCGATAAAACGGATCAATTCGAAGTTGGTCAAACAGAGAGTCCTCCATGAATTTATCTTTTGTACTTGGATTCTGCTGTCCATAGTTGTGCCAGCTTGCAAGTGTGTGGCCTAACTTAGCGCCAATATCAGGGTTAATTACTCCAGCTAATAAATCAGATTTCCAAACTGTGCTGCCTAGCGCCACCCTTTCTAGGACCAAAATAAATCGATCTGGATCTAAAAATAATAACTTAGGAACTTGCTTTGGGCTTATTTGATTAAATAATTCAATGGCATCAGCTTCAACAATAGCTCTTCGTTGATCTGCCACCCATTTTTCACTCACCGCTAATTCAGCTAAAGCTTGCTTTAAGACCATTTTCTGATTACTAGTTGTAATTGCCAAAACTACATTTGATACCCCACCAGTTAAAACCTCGACCTCTGGGTTATCTTGTACTGAAATAATTTTTTTACTAATTAAGTAATCAACTACGCTATCTTTGGTTAGTAACTCAACACTCACTAGGTGAGATCCTAAAGAACTCTAGCTATTGAAAAGCCGTAATCTACAAAGAGTGATTGACCTGAAATTGCCGTATTTTCTTCGCATCCAAGCAGATAGGTGGCGCTAGCGACATCACTTGGTATCACCATTTTATGTCCTGGGGTTTGCCACTGCACATTTTCTATCTGTTCTGGCTTAAGTAATCCTCTGGCCATAGGTGAGTCCACTACTCCTGGTAGCAAGCCATTTACCAAAATACTTTTAGCATTTCCCAAATCAACTGCCATAGATCTAACTAAGCCACCAACTGCAGCTTTAGTAACGGTATAAGACATCTTGTCTTGACGG
This sequence comes from Actinobacteria bacterium BACL4 MAG-120820-bin23, assembly GCA_001437855.1. Classification (GTDB taxonomy): domain Bacteria; phylum Actinomycetota; class Actinomycetes; order Nanopelagicales; family Nanopelagicaceae; genus Nanopelagicus. Next base: position 7,439 of record LIBD01000026.1, read on the forward strand.
GTTAATTGCTCCCAGAATGAGCTCAAAATAACAATCTTTGCTTTATGCTTAATTAAATTATGATAAATTAATGCTTTAGTTGTTTCGCTGATAAAAGTTACATTTGCCTCAAATAATCTATTGAAATCCTCTAAAGAGTTATTTATAACTGAGTCATTTATATTTGCTCCTTGCGCAAAAACTACAGCATCAAATAATTCACCCTTTAATAGCTCTGGTACTGGAGCTTCAGTTACTGGCAATAGGAATTGATCCTTTGGATTAGTAACTTTGCGAACACCGTAAGTTACCTCATAGCCTTTTTCTTTAAACTTATCTGCAATAGCAGTTCCTAATACGCCAGTGCCACCAAATATTAAGAGTTTTAAGTTGCCGAGGTACTCATTTATTTTTTAAATCCATATCTATCTAAGATCGCTTTACTAATCGCTGCCCGGCGTACTCGCTCTTTGGCGGTTGACTCAACTAATCCTTGAATATGAGCTCCTGATGGATAAAGTCCAGGGGAGTTTCTAATAGTAAATTTCAAATAGATCGGGGCAGCTACTCGAACTAAATCTGGTGTTTCATAGTGGCGAACTGCGCCACCAAAATCATCTGGGCCTTCAACATAGATATCAACTGGAATAGCTACTTGTGATCTAATTGCTGAGATTTGTTGCAAAGATAAATCAGTTGCCAAATTCAGAGTCGAAGCCCCTAAATCCTCAAGCAGTGCAGCAGTTGCCGGGTTATTACACACTAAGGCAACTGAAGTTTTAAGGATTAACTCTTTTGGTAGATCTCCCTTAACTTTTGCTTGCCCTAAAACTTTAAGTAAACCAAGATCGCCAACCAACACACTACGTAATCCTAAGTTAACGCCATGGATTACATCCTCTAATGCGTATCTAAGTTGATCAGCTCCGCGAAGTGTTGGCGAAGCAATTACACCAGCTGAAGCTGATACCTGCTTTCCAATATCCCAAGCCGCTCTTGGACCTACAAATAAACAGACCTCAATTTTTTCCTTTTTCCCAATTGCCACCATCTGCTTAATTTCAGCATCGGTTTGCATCATAATTCCAGAGCCTTGGGAGATTCGGTGAATGATTAATTTATGTTTTTTGGCCTCATCTACTACGGTTTTAAATGCAATTGGGCCTTCAACAGATGGAATCTCAATTTTATAACGTGAGCCATCGGCAAATCTTTTGGCTGATTCTGGTAATGCATCCGCATCTTGAGATTGAATTTTTTGCTTATTTAAAATTCCAATTGAGCGCTTCATTGGACCTTTTGGATCTCGGGTACTTGGCCAATTTGCCATGAATGCTCCATTCAAATCATTTTTGATTTAACTGTTGGGCAAGTATAATCGGATAATAATGAGTGACAACAGCGCATTTGAGAACACCTCCTATCAGGACCAGGTAGTAATCGTTACTGGGGCAGCAAGTGGGATTGGCAGATCTGCAGCACAATTAATCGCTGCTCGGGGAGCTAAGGTCATTTGCGTAGATTTAAATCAATCTGGCTTAGATGAGGTAGTAGCAAGTATTACCTCTGCTGGTAATTATGCCGAGAGCGCTCTACTAGATATTTCAAACCAAAGTGCGATCAAAGATTTTATAACCTCAAGTGCAGGTAAGCATAAGAGAATTGATGCCTTAATTAATTGTGCTGGCTACCCAGGACCTACCGGAAAATTTGTTGAAGATATGAATTGGGATGATTATCAAAAGGTAATTGCAGTTAATTTGTTTGGTGCAATTTGGCTGACTCAATTTGTGCTACCAATTATGAAAAAGCAAAAGTATGGTCGAATTGTTCAAGTTGCTTCGATTGCCGGTAAAGAGGGCAACCCAAAGATGGCCCCATACAACACAGCAAAATCTGGCTTGATCGGTTTTGTTAAAGGTGTGGCAAAAGAGGTGGCCACCGATGGCATCACTATTAACTCACTTGCGCCGGCAGTAATTGCTACGCCAATAAATGTAAACACGGCTAAGGAAACTTTGGATTATATGATTTCAAAGATTCCAGCTGGCCGATTAGGTGAGCCCAATGAAGTAGCTGAGATGATTGCCTTTATGGGATCTAAAGCATGCTCATTTACAACTGGCTTTACCTTTGATATTTCAGGTGGCCGAGCTACTTACTAATCTTTACTTAGATTTACCTTGCCGTGTAAGCGTTTAATCAAGGAAACTAATATTTTTTCTGAAAGTTTAGTTCGCTTAAATGAGGTAAATTTCAACGGAATCTTAAACTTCGTTTTTACAACTGTGCGCGCATATGTGTATTCAAGTAAT
>LIBD01000027.1 GCA_001437855.1 Actinobacteria bacterium BACL4 MAG-120820-bin23
GAGACGCTTTTTATCTTTGGATGATCTGGAGCCACACCGCTTCGCACTAAACCCCAAGGTGTTGGAAGTTTTTCAATCATATCTATCGCAAATTTCAGGTCATCACTTTGAAGACCTTGTAGCGCTTGCGCGGCGAAATAACCAGCGGGCCCAGCTCCCACTACTGCCACCCTGAACAATTGCACTTTACTCCCCTTGTTTTATCGTAAGGGCCTTGCCATGACCTCGAACGATTGCACCGACCATGTCCTAATACTAGTTATTGGATTGATAGCCCCGATTTTGTTGAAATTTGATGGCGAATTTGTCCTGAGGTTGAACCTAGATTGGGGTGTGTGGCTGACCACTTGAAGACCAGAGATACGTTCCCTATTTCTAGATCTTCGTGCTGAATCCGATAACGCAAATCCATGAAAGTAATCTTATCTCCAGGTGATAGCTTGCTTGTGCTTGATACCTTTTCTTCACATAAGCTCTCTATCTTTATTTCCGTGAGTAGGTGAGGGCTGTGATTCTGAAGACGACCACTAAATCTCAGCTCATCTCCTACCTTTAGACCGGGAGAAACTGGCCCTAAGATTTCATCAAACTCTTCCTTTGTAAATACTGGATCTCCGCTTGCAGATCCAGAATTAGGGCCAATTTCTTTTCGCTCCGAAAATTTGAAAACTGACATATCAACCGTTGGAATGTTTCGTTTCACTAAACTAATTAAACGCTCTAATACTTGCTTATCTCGACCTGGTCTTACGTATCGAAAAGCAACTTGAAATTCAATTTCATTTTCATCCACTTCAAGAGGTAATACTTCTTTTGTTTCCTTAAGTTCATCTAACGAAAACCTACAAAAGACCATCTCGGTATATCCATGTCTTTCAAAAAGTACTCCGATACGACCATCTGCTAGCTCGCAAGCAGTGGAATAAGCTGAGCTTTCAGACTCTAATAAAATCGCCCTGGGCCAAGTAACTCCTCCGTCTCTTGAAAGTTTTGCAACTGTCCTTCTTCTTAAATCTGAATCATGATTATGGGTGCAAATAACCTCTCCTGATTTAAGGGTTGCTAAAGAGCCATTATCGCTAGGATCTGGTAGTTCGTGATGAGGGAGTAGTTCGGAAATAGTCTGGCCACCATCGACTGACTTTCCACTTAAACGTAATGGGGTGGAACGTGAGTGAAAGAGAATAGTTCCATTATTTAGGCAGGCAATCCCTGATTCATTTCCAGATGGAATTTCAGCTCCTAGTTTCCAGGTGTTCCCATGATCGTCGCTAAATGCCAGAGCTCCTAATAGTTCTGAACCTCGGCGCAGAACAAAGGAATGAATCAGGCGTCCAGCGTATGGGCCATTTGGTATGCAGCAACCCATCCCAGAGGATGCAAATATGCCGTGCGTTTTCTCGTCTTTTACCTGCTCTGTCACTATCTTGTGAGACCAAGTTTCTCCATCATCATCAGAGATTGATAGTGATATATGAACAACTGTTGGATCATCTTGAGCGCAACCTAAAGAACTCTCAAAAAAACTTGCCAGACTAGAAGACTGACAGAAAACAATTATGCGTCCTTTGTCACCAACATTTGGGTCAAAAATGATACTGGCATCGCCATACCCAGAAACTCCTTCGCTTGCCAGAAAAACTTCTTGGCCAGTCCATCTCTCCCCGTTGTCATCACTCATTCGAATGACTAAGTCAATCGGCCCTGGTAAATCATCTAGATCAACGCGAGCATCATAAATTGCAATTATTCGCCCTGAATTAGTAACTGCCATCGCAGGGATTCGATATTGGCGATACCCACCAATGCCCCTAGAGGCAAGTACCTGGTAATCCATTAGTTACTTGAGATTGAGGCCAGCTCGAGTCAGAAATGGCTTAATTGCCGCAACTTCATTCTCGTTTAGAGCAATCGCAGGTGGAGCAGTTCGAGCATCTTCAATGATGCCAAGTAGTTTGAGTGCTGCTTTAAAAGCTCCAATAGCAGAGGAACCTCTTCCCATCCGATCTGAGGCACCTACGTCTACTAGTCCAAACATCGCAAACAGTCGTTCCTGCTCTTTACGCGCTGCAAGATAATCTCCACTACTTACAAGATCATATATTTTTACATATCCTGCAGGATCAATATTGCCAATGCCTGGAATAACTCCATCTGCGCCAAACATAAGAGCTGAGTCGACTGTTAATTCTGAGCCAGTCAGGACCACAAAGCTCGGCAAGTTCAATTTCTTTATTTCAAGAATTACAGCTCGTATGCCCGAATCGCTGCCAGATGAGTCTTTTAGACCACCTATAACACCTTCTTTTGCCAGGGTTAATATGGTTCCAAGATCTAATTTAACGCCATTCACTGCAACTGGTATGTCATAGGCATAGATAGGGATATTTGGGCAAGCTTTTTTAACCAATCGGAAATGGTTAGCAATCTCTGCAGGATGTGTTCTTACATAAAAAGGGGCTGTTATAACAATTCCCTCAACGCCTGCTGCCACTGCGGTATTTACGTGCTCAATAACTCTTAGCGTGGTGGTATCAATTGCTCCAACAACGACTGGGACTCTACCCTGCACTTCATCCATTGTGATTCTAATTACTTCTGCTCTATTCTCGTCAGTTAAATATGCAACTTCACTGGTGGAGCCAAGAATAAATAAGCCATGAACCCCTCCGTCAATTAAGTGGTTGATTAATTTACGCAAAGACTTTTCATCAACTCTGTAATCAGCGGTGAAGGGAGTACAAACAGGGGGAACTACCCCTTTAAGAATTCTTGGACTGTTCAGGTTATTCATATTCATGCTCCTATAGGTGGTTTCTCTAGATGACATGCGACTTGGTGACTTGAATCTGCCTCGTAGGCAAGGCGTAGGACAGGACGCGTAGTTTTGCAAATGTCCATGACATATGGACAACGGGTAGAGAACGCACAACCACTTGGCGCATCTATAGGACTTGGAACTTCTCCCTGTAAAACTATCTCCTTCTTTTTGCCTTGAAGATTCATATCAGGAACAGCAGAGAGGAGTGCAATTGTGTATGGGTGTTCAGCATTTTCTGGAAGAGCGCCAGCGGGAAGAATTTCTACAACCGAGCCTAGATACATAACTGCAATTCGATGACCAACATATCGTGCCACGGCAACATCATGGGTGATAAAGACAAATGACAATCCAGTCTCTCTTTGAATCTGCCGTAGGAGATTGATTATTTGAGCCTGAATGGAGACATCTAGCGCTGAAACAATTTCATCAGCAATGATTAGCTCTGGCCTAATAGCTAGACAGCGCGCTATTGCTAATCGTTGTCTTTGACCACCTGAGAACTCATGTGGATAACGCTGGAGGTATTCAACTCGCATATTTACCATCTCACAAGACTCTTTTATACGGGAGAAACGCTCCTCTGGATCTTTCATCCCATGTACTTGGAGGACCTCATCGATTGCAGCTCCCACTCTCTGCCTTGGATTAAATGAGGTGTAGGGGTCCTGAAAAATCATTTGGACTCTTCTTCGGAAAGCTAATTCTTCAGTCCGATTTAAACCAACAACATTCTTTAAGCCATCCCCGAAATCAAACGAGAGTTCACCACCAGTTGGTTTTTGGAGAACAGCCAACATTCTTCCTAACGTGGTTTTACCGCAGCCTGATTCTCCAATGATCGATATGGTTTCGCCTCGGTATATATCCAGATCTACTCCATCAAGTGCTTTTACTTCACCAATTTTTCGACGCAGCACTCCTCCAGTTACTGGAAAGTACTTTTTTATCCCTTTGGCTTGATAAAGAGGTTCTGTAAAAACAATTTCTTTAGACATTAGACCCCGCTTTATTTTGCTTTGGTAAATTACCTTTCTCATCTAATCGAATGCAACGCACTTGATGATTTCCTTGAAAAGTCATAAGAGGAATGATTTGATCTCTACAGGTATCTGTGGCGAATAGACAACGCTCTGCGAACTCGCATCCTTTTGTTACCTCGGCTGGAGATGGGGTCTGCCCATCAACTGTTTTTAACTCAACACTCTTGTCAGCATCTAAAGAAGGAACGCTTTGAAGTAGAGCCTGGGTATAGGGATGGCGTGGAGTGCGTAAAACTTGGTCTACGCTGCCGTATTCCACAACTCTTCCAAGATACATAACTGCAACATGATCTGCGACCTCAGAAACAAGCGCCATATTGTGGGTAATTAGAATAAAAGTTCTCTTCGCACTCTTCTGTAAATTCTTTAGAAGAGTCATTATTTGCGCTTGTATCGTGACATCTAGAGCGGTTGTTGGCTCATCAGCAATAACCAAATCTGGTTCGCAGATGGTCGCGATTGCGATCATAACTCGCTGCCTCATTCCACCAGAGAATTCATGGGGATAGGCGTTATAGCGGCGCTCCGGATCTGGAATTCCAAGTTTTCTAAATAATTCAATAACGCGCTCTTTTGCCTCATCTTTAGATAAGTTGTGGTGTTGAAGAAGGCTCTCTGCTACCTGGCGCCCCACTCGATGGGCTGGGTTTAAAGATGAAAGTGTGTCTTGAAAAATCATCCCTATTTTAGCGCCGCGAAAACTTCGCATCTCCCTGCCGAATTTCTCAAGTTTATTTAATTCTGTAGCTTGGTCATTTTCATAATAACTAATTAATCCTGAGTCGACTCTTCCATTATCGGGCAGCAATTGGACAATAGCTTGTGCTGTTACAGACTTCCCGCATCCAGACTCTCCAACAATACAAAGGAATGAGCCTCTAGGAACTTGTAATGAGACATCGCGCAAAATGTGAAGGCTTGAAGATTCGACAGTGAAACTTACATTAACGTCTTTCAGTTCGAGGATATTATTCAATTGTTTGCTTTCTAGAGCCAAAAAGCTTCTCTCTTAAAGTTGCTGCAAAGGTCTTATTCTTTGCATTTGTTCGCTGCCTTGGGTCAAGTACATCTCTTAAACCATCTCCCACAAAATTTACTCCTGTAACAAATGCAATTATTGCTACAGCTGGGAAAACCCAGAGCCACCAGTATTGCTCTACAACTACTGGGGCTTGAGCTGCAGATAATAAGTTTCCCCAAGTAGGAGTTGTCACTGGTACCCCAAGGCCTAGAAATGAAAGCCCTGCCTCAGCAATAATGTAAATAGCTATATTTATCGTAAATGCAACAACAATCGGGCTCATTGTATTTGGCAAAAGGTGGCGGAAAATTATTCGTTTCTTAGAAAATCCAAATGCCCTGTCAGCCTCGACAAAAGCCTCTTCTCTTAAAGACAAAAACTCGCTTCTAACTAATCTTAGAGTCGTCATCCACCCCGTGAGGGCGAAAATTATGATCACGTTATTTACCCCTTGCCCCATAATTGTCACAAATATCAGAACAAGCACCAATTGTGGAAAAGTCATAAAGAGTTCAGAAATACGGATCAATACCGTATCGATTTTCCCTCCCAAATATCCCGCAATAGCTCCAAGCACAGTTCCTATTAGATTGCCTAAAAACGATGCAGTAATACCTATGAGGATTGAGTTTCTCCCGCCGTATAGAACTCTACTAAATACATCACGGCCTAATTGATCAGTTCCCATCAGATGATCTGTAGATGGCGAGAGACTAGTACTCATGCCATCCATTAAATTTGGATTGTAGCCAGAGATTTCTTCAGCAAATATCGCTGAGGTGATAATAAGAAATATCACTAATAGTCCAAACATGCCGGTTAAGTTTCCAGCAAAATTTCTCACCAATAAACGTGCGGTGCTAGGGACTTTCTCTGTCATTCTATTGTTGCCCCTAACCTAACTCGCGGATCTAAAATAGACTTGACGATATCGACCAAAAAACTAGCAAAGAGAATAGCTACGGCAATTAAGAGGCTTACCACCATAATTACTGGGTAATCAGAAACTGTTACCGCCTCGACAATCGTTTTGCCGATACCTGGCCATTGGAATACTGCTTCTACTAATACCGCTCCACCTACCAATAGCGGCAGACGAAAAGCTATTAAAACCATGACTGGACCTAAAGAGTTTCGGAAAACATGGCTCCACATCACTTTCCATTCGGGCAAACCTTTACTGCGCGCAGTTTTAACAAAATCTCGATTAATTGTGTCCAGAACAGAATTTCGGGTATACCTAATTAACACTGCAAGCATAGCTATGCTCAGAGTTGCTACTGGCAGAATTAGATGAGGTAGGCGATCTATAAAAGTTACTTGCCCTGGGGAGATTCTTTGGCCCGTTGGAAGCAAACTGACTCTGTAAGCGAAAATATTTAAAAGTGCCAATCCAATAAAGAAATCTGGAACTGAAATACCGATAGCTGCTAAAACACGAGAAAACTTATCTGTTAGCCCACCTCGGTTGGCTCCTGCCACTAAGCCAATCAGCAAAGAAAGAGTTGTTGAGATTATCAAGGCAGCGAGCACCAATTCCAATGTTGCCGGCATTCTAAGAGCCAATATCTCAGAAATGGGTTGGCCGCTTTGGATGCTATAGCCAAAGTTCCCTCTAAATATCTCGATTAGCCAATTGAAGTACTGCACAAAGATTGGATCGTTAAAACCAAGTCTCTCCTTGAGAATAGCCAAGTTTGTGGCATCGGCTGCAGCATCTGGTGATATCAAGGAGTTAAGGGGATCGATTGGCGAAAGTCTTGAAGCAAAGAAAATGATGGCACTAATTGCCAGTGCCATAGGAATCATAATTGCGACTCTTCTGATTATAAAAGCTATCAAGGCTCTTTCCTGTAACTAGGTTAAGAAACTCGGATTAAAGAGAATCAGTGGGTCGAATCACTCCGACCCACTGATCTAACTGCTAACTACCTGATTACTTTCTGCCTTAAGAAAGTACCCAGTTTAGGAAGTTGTTCTCATATAGATATAGCTGCGGACCATATTTCGTTGGCGTACCAGAGATACGCTTTGAAACATAGACATAAGCAGGCAATAGATATGTAGGCAACTTCAATAGAGTTTCCTGTTCTAACTCTTGTAGCTCTCTGAGAGCAGCTGCTCTCTGCTTCAATTTCACAGCAGTAGCAAGCTCTGCGTTCAATTCAGCAAACTTGGATTGTGTTCCAAGGATCTTATCAAAGTTTGAATTGCTGTATTCGCTGAACCATTCACTCACATCAAAGGTTGAGAGCCCCTTAAGCGCGATGTCATAGTTCTTATTGGTGTACAACTCAGTTGTTGCATCACCAACGAATCTGGTCAATTCAACTTTCATTCCAAGTTCTTGCATTTGCTGTGCTACAGCGCTCATGAAGACTAAGTCTGCAGGCCCAGCGTGATAGTGACGCAGGCGAACAGTCTTACTGGAGTCAAAATTTGCTTCCTTTAGAAGCGCCTTTGCCTTAGCAACATTAAATTTGTATTTTGGAATGCTCTTCAAGTGGAATGGTAGGCCTGAAGGGACTCCGCTGTTGATTACTTTTCCGTGAGGATAAGCAGCCTTAACAATGTTTGTCCAATCGATACCATACTTAAGCGCTTCTCTTGCTTTCACATTCTTTAGCGGATTATCCGCATTAGACAAGTTGAACACCCAATATCTGTGAAATGGAGCTCCAGAAGTCTGGAAGCTCTTGAAGGTGTTTACCGATCTCATGCCTCGGATAGTGTCCGCATCTTGTGTGATGAAGTAATCAAGTTTTCCAGAGCGTGCATCTGCCAATAGAGCAGAAGATGCAACCACATTTATCTTGGTAATTTTTGCCTTAGGCCCTTCATAATTGGCGTTTTGAACCAAGGTGATGAAGTTATCAGGACTTAAAGTCTCCACTTTAAATGGGCCCGAGCCAACTGGATTTAGCCAGTACTTGCTTGTGTCAAGACGAAGTAAATCTTCATCCTCTAGCACGTGCTTTGGCAAAATCATAAATTGAGCAAGGATAGGAATAAGTAATGGCTGTGGGGCTCCAAGCTTGATAGTTATCTCATCGCCCTTAGCAGTTAAGCCACTCATATTCACTTTATTCGATGCTGTTACAGCACTTGCGCCATCAATTAACTTGAAAGCATTTGAATAATTAGCATTAATTCTGGTGACGCGTAGCGCAGAATTGATAGACCAAATAACATCATCAACTGTTATCGCTTTGCCGTCAGACCATTTAAGCCCTGACTTCATTTTGATAGTCACAGTTTTACCATCTTTGCTTACCTTGTAACTCGATGCTAAATCTGGCTTAACCGTTGTCATGTTAGGGTTAGCCTTAAACAAGCCACGGAATAAAACCATTTGTGTTAGAGAGCCCGAATTAAACCAAGGTGGCCCAACTTGCTTGATGCCAACGCCACCCTGTTGGGTTTCAGCGAAGGTGAGGGTGGTTGCGTCAGCTGTCGCTGGCGTTGTAAGAGAAGTTATTGCCAGAGCAAATGCGGCAATTACTACTCCTACTTTTTTAAGGTTTCCCTTCATAAATTACTCCTTTAAATTTCACTTGACCGAGGGTTTCGTTTCTTCCTTTTTTAAGAAAAAACTTTTTGTCAGTCTATTCCAGTTACATAACTGTTCTAGACCACTTCCTGAACCTATACGAAGACCCCCAAAAGTCAATGGGTGGGAAGGGTGCGTTGAATAACGTTATTATTTCAAAGGGGAAAAACTTCGATTCTTCGAGCTCCCAAAGAGGGTTTGGCCGCTCTTAGGTAACAGAGGCCTCTTTTTTGATTCTGATAAATATATGGGAAGTATTGTTAGCTGATCTTTTAGTTGGTCGAGTCTTGTTGGAATTTAAAGTATCGCTGCAGTCTCAAGAAAAGTCAGTTGACCTCATCTATTGATTACTCAGAAGCTACAAATAGTTCCCAGTGTTTAAATACCCACTCGGGCTTTTTGATTCCTTCGCACTTAAGTAAGTGCCAAACTCTTTTCTAGTTCCATGATTAACTCCCAATTCTTAGCCGGAATTTCAACTAATTCCTGATTCTTACGTTTTGTATTCTCTTCTACATCGCCGGGAAGTAAAATGGGTGAATCTAAATCTATAGCTGGAGACTCCTTAATAAGTTTTTTTGCTTCCGAAATATCTTGATTGAATTTTTCTCTTCCTGTAAAGAAATCTGGATCCATTGCAATTAGTACTGTGCCATTTCCAAGATTGTAAGAAGAATTCATAGCGGGGTGGATTCCTGACAATGCTCCACCTAGTAAATCAATAAGAA